>CAZCRQ010000327.1:1752-3224 GCA_964501095.1 uncultured bacterium
AATGTCATCCTTCCCTGGATTAAAGCGTAAAGGGTAGCTTATGCGTCCCCGTATGGGGATTATTGATTGTTCTCATTGTAAATCTATCAGATGAGAGTAAAAAAATGGCAAAACTACTGAAGAAAGAAGCGTTGACTTTTGATGATGTCCTGCTGGTGCCGGCAAAGAGTGAGGTTCTGCCGCGGGATGTCGATATAAAAGCACACCTGGCGCGTGATATATGGTTAAACATCCCCATCCTCAGCGCCGCAATGGATACAGTTACAGAATCCGAGATGGCGATTGCCTTGGCGCGTGAAGGTGGAATCGGAATCATTCACAAGAATTTGTCACCTGACAAACAAGCTCGTGAAGTCGCCAAAGTCAAACGTTCCGAAAGTGCGATCATAGAAAATCCGATTACCCTTCCTCCACATGTCTCATTGGCAAAAGCGATGGCGACCACTCACCGTTACGGCATTTCGGGCATTCCCATTGTCGATGAAGGGAAGCTGGTCGGTATTCTCACTAACCGTGACTACCGGCTGGTCAGCGATTTGAACCAACCAGTCTCTGCCGTAATGACAAAAAATGTGATCACTGTCCCTCTGGGAACGTCGATGGAAGAGGCGAAAAAGATACTCCATCAGCACCGTATTGAGAAACTGCCGATTGTTGGGGAAAAAGGGGAGCTGGTCGGGTTGATCACAGTGAAGGATATACAGAAGCGTTTGCAGCATCCGAATGCCTGCAAAGATGATCGGGGACGTTTACGTGTCGGTGCGGCGATCGGGGCGGGTGCGGAATGGAAAGTGCGCGCCGCCGCACTGATTGAAGCGAATGTGGATGTCATTGTGGTCGATTCCGCTCACGGGCACAGCGTCGGAGTCCAGAAAACCGTGCGCGAGCTGCGTGAAAAATACCCTGACTTAGCGATCATTGCGGGAAATGTTGTCACCGCGGAAGCGACACGCGACTTGATCGAAGCCGGGGCGGATACGGTAAAAGTCGGCGTCGGTCCGGGGAGTATTTGTACCACCCGTGTTATCGCCGGAGTTGGTGTGCCGCAAATTACCGCCGTGATGGAATGCGCCGAAGAAGCGGATAAATTTAACCTCCCGGTCATTGCCGATGGCGGGATCAAGTATTCCGGTGACATCGCCAAAGCCCTTGCGGCTGGTGCCTGGACGGTGATGATCGGCTCGCTTTTCGCTGGAATGAAAGAGAGTCCCGGACAGCAGGTGCTCTATGAAGGACGCACCTACAAGGTTTTTCATGGAATGGGCAGTCTGGCGGCGATGAAAAAAGGATCCAGCGACCGTTACTTCCAGGATGATGAACATGACCCGGGTAAACTGGTGCCGGAAGGGATCGAGGGAAGGGTACCGTATCGGGGCGAGTTAGCGGATACCATCTTTCAAATGATCGGCGGCTTGCGCGCCTCGATGGGTTATTGTGGCGCCCCGGATTTGAAAACCTTCCGTCGCGAAACA
>CAZCRQ010000328.1:0-3213 GCA_964501095.1 uncultured bacterium
ATATCTTGGTTACAGAAGAAGAACCGGCGGCAATTCAGGCTCTTCCGCTTTTTCCAGGTTCCTGGCGGATTGAAATCTCACCTCCGGATTCTTTCACCGTCTGTTTTGGATTGCCGGGAGAGGATGATTCTCCGTTATCGACAGGTTTTCCCTTCATTATCCAGGTTGAGCGGGGGGAGGAATTTTCTCTGGATTTCAGCATTTATCCGTCAGGTCAGGAGGCGGGGGTAATCTATGAATTACGTTGCACTCGCCTTTTTAATGAAGTATGGTGACGTTTTGGAGGCTGATTTCGCAGTGGTTCTATTCAAGATGAATATCGGAGAAAGCCTGAAACGCGGTAAGAGCATGGGAGATCAAGCTGTCATCGAGGACATGTTTCACATCGGCTGGGCGTCCCTTCAAGAGCCAAAGCCTGGCGGCGTCTCCCGCGGACATCCCCTCTGGCGGGAGTTCCACATTTTCCATGAGCAAGACATGTTGGTGAATCATCATCTCCCCTGAAGCAATCTGCGCTTCGGGGTGACGGTAGAAAATATGGCGGTCACGGTGGTTGAGGTCTTTCGCCCGAGTAGTCTGAGGGAGGAACGCCAAACCGATCATCAAGCCCAATTGCCCTTCCGCTCCGCCATCCGGGGAGACGGCAAACCACTCTTTGTGTACGGAAGAATCCGAGATCGTCAGATTGTTAGGTGGAGCATTTCGCAAAATGGGAGGTTTCCGAAGAAAAGTTCCGCGCAGAGCGGTAAATTGAACGAAACTGGCGGCTCCCACCAGCACCGGATCATCTTCGATGCCGGCGGCGCGGTGTAAAATGTCAGTCCACAGCGCCTTGACCGTAATAGAGCTGGAGAGATCGGGAGTGTGTAATTTATGAAGGATACAGGTCTCCATTCCGGGAAAATGGACATTAAAAGGAGAGAAGACGGGGGCGTTCAGGGTCGTCTGGAGGCAGTATTTTCCATCCCCAGGCAGTACAGCCGCCAATCCCGGCATCGTGATCAGCTCCCCAAGGACATTTAACGCTTGTTTCGCAGAGGAGGCGGTTCCGCCTAAGCCAAATGAGAATCCTGCATTTTGGGGAATAATCTGTTGAAGGAGACTTTCATCTGTTCGGCAGAACAGAACATTCTGGATTGAACCACGAAGTGTCACCATCGGCATGATCTACTCCATTTTTCGTTGAAAAGTATATATCTTTAATAAGTTAGGCAACCATTCCGGTTTCTACAATAAAGGAGATAGCATGACCGTGATTGCAAAAGTCCATCTGGTCGAGGGGATGCAGTTCAAGGCGCAGACTCACAGCGGGCACCAGATTATCATGGATGCGATGGAGAGCCACGGGGGGAACAATTTAGGACCGCGTCCGGCTGAACTGCCCTTTGTCGGATTGGCGGGATGCACCGGAATGGACACCATCAGCATTCTAAGGAAGATGCGTCAGCCGGTCTCCCGTTTTGAAGTTGAGATTGAAGGCATTAACCGAGCCGAGGAACACCCGAAAATGTGGCTTGAAATCCGAGTGATGTTTCATGTTGAGGGGAATGTCGATCCGGAGAAACTTGAACGGGCAATCGATCTGTCACGCACCAAGTATTGTTCGGTCTCCGCTTCGATGAGAACCAACGTGACAATCCATTACCGTTATATTTTAAACGGTGAGACTCATGATCTGCCGGATTTAGAGTAAAAAATGGAAGAAAAGTCAATACTAACGATTGTCCAATCGTTCGCTGAATCGGTAAAAGAGAAAACGAGCCAATTGGCAGCGGGGGAACCAGAAGAGCAGCTCCGGGCGCCGTTTGAAGCGTTGATGAGGGAAATCGGGCAGACGCTTCAGATGGAGGTGGTTTGTATTGGTGAATCGAGATTGCCGGAAAGATTGGGTAAACCGGACTATGCGGTACATTCCCAAGGTCTGCTCGAAGGTTATGTGGAATTGAAATCCCCTGGCGCTGGCGCAAATCCTGAACGTTTTCGCGGCAGGAATCGCGAGCAGTGGAAACGTTTCAAAGCTATTCCGAATTTGATCTATAGCGATGGTAATGAATGGGCGCTCTACCGTGAGGGGAGACGAGCGGGCAAGATGGTACGTTTTTCCGGAGACATCGCGGTTAAAGGGGGAAAAGTCGTTACTCTCGAAAATGCCCGGGCTTTACAGGACCTTTTGCGGGATTTTCTCTCCTGGGAGCCATTTATCCCTCTCGATCGAAGGGGGAAAATAGAATTGAGATCGTTCGCGGCGATGCTTGCCCCGCTCTGTCGCCTGCTGCGTGAGGATGTAACCGACACCTTGAAAGATCCTCACTCGCCGCTGGTTCAGCTTGCGAAAGAGTGGCGACAATTACTCTTCCCTGATGCTTCGGATAAACAATTCGCCGATGCGTACGCTCAAACTGTCGCTTTTGCACTTCTCTTAGGTCGAAGTGAAGGGGCTGATCCACTTACTTTGAACAGTGCTGAAGTCGCCTTGGCGAGTCAACACAGCCTTCTTTCTCGAGCGCTTCAGATGCTGACCGATCCGATCGCCCAAGCTGAGATTTCCGCCTCGCTGGATCTATTACTTCGAGTGATAGCCATCATTCCTCCTATTACACTTGTTGAACCGCAAGATCCCTGGCTTTACTTCTATGAAGATTTTCTCGCTGTTTACGACCCTAAGCTGCGTAAAGATGCTGGGGTTTATTATACACCAATTGAAGTAGTACGTGCTCAGGTTCGTCTGATTGATAATTTGCTGGTAAATCGTCTGGGCAAGCCGCTCGGTTTCTCTGATCCCGAGGTTGTCACCCTTGATCCGGCGGCGGGGACCGGAACTTATCTCTTGGGCGTCATCGATCACGCCCTCCGCAGAGTGGAGACAGAACAAGGAATCGGGGCAGTTCCCGGGCAAGCCACGACTCTTGCCAACAATCTCTTTGGCTTCGAACTCATGGTTGGACCTTATGCAGTAACTGAATTGCGTATCAGCCGTGCGCTACGCGATCGGGGGGCTGTCCTTCCCAAAGAGGGAGCGAACATCTACCTGACCGATACGCTGGAAAGCCCTTATACTGAACCGCCGCAACTGCCTCTCTTTCATAAACCGATCGCCGATCAGCATATTAAAGCGCTTAATGTGAAGAGCAAAGTATCGGTCATTGTATGTTTGGGCAATCCGCCTTATGACCGTCATGAAGCGGTGAACAGCAATAATAGAGCACGAACTGG
>CAZCRQ010000329.1:0-3209 GCA_964501095.1 uncultured bacterium
TGTTTTTAATATACCATCTCTAGTCTACCGATTCTATCCCTACCTCTTCATCGGTCTCCCATGAGAAGTTATTCACATATTACACTGTCTCACTCAGCGGGATTATACCCGGATGACTCAGCCTCTGCCGCCGGCAATCCAGAATGAAGGGAATCCAGGAGTTTCAGGCTCTCCAAACGCTGCCAATGATCGAAGGCATGATGATAGGCTAAGTCCAGAATCTGTTCGATTTTCCGTTGAGCCTCAGGATTGATGACTAAACGTTGGGTCTCAGGATAAGAGAAACGGTTCAAAGCCGCCATCATTTTCCAGATTCCTAGGTTCACCGGCGTCAGAGAATGACTTTGATCGGTAGTACAAACACCTCCCGCTGAAGTGTCGAAATAGAGAGTCGCTCCAGCGGATAGAGGAATCTCAAAATCCAAACCGAAACCGAGTTCTTTTAAAGCCTGGATGCGGAACCGTTGGAAGAGGTTGAATGGACGTTCGCTATGCTCTTCCAAAGCATGGAGGTAATTGACCGTATCCCAAAAAAGTTGTTGGTGGTCAATCTCACCGGTGAGGGTGCGACCGAGTGTTTCAATCACAGCTTGCGCCCAAGTAAGTTTGACAAAATCTGCATGAATACTGCCGAAACCATCTATTAAAGAGGTCTCTCGTAACAGTTGTATTTCCGATTTGTTCGATGGCGACCAGACCAATTCTAAAAGCACGACGGGTATTAAAGGCACCGGAGCACGTTTTCCTCCAACTCTGGCGCCTTTGGCGATAAAAACAACTCTCCCATGCGTACGGGTAAAAGCGTGAACGATCAGGCTGCTCTCTCCCTTTCGGAAACGGCGCAGCACTAACGCTTCGTTTTTAATCAGCTTTAACAATCAGATTCCTGAGATAGTCCTTGACTAGGTCTATTCTTATTTCATTCAATGATGCTGCAAGATAATTGTGGAAACTGGTTTTTTTCAAGCGATTTGAAATGATAGTTGCGGTAACATTATATTTGCCCTGGTGAACTGATTCACAACGAGGGGATTTAATGATTTGATTCTCATAAATTTTGAATCAAACAGATTTCTTTAAGATGTTAAATTGGGTAACTTTCAGAGTGTTGATCCAGTAATCAGAATTTGTTTTAACTCACGAGAGAATCATACCATGACTAAGGGATGTACTTGATTGCTCAACCAGTATTTCGCATATTCGGTTGCTGAAGTTTATAGCTTAGGCAATTTTTTCTTCTTGATGATCATGGAGATTGAAAGTGTATCTTGAATACTGGGAACTAAAAGAGAAACCATTTGAAAATACTCCGGATCCCAGGTTTTTCTTCCAATCCCACCAACATCAGGAAGCGCTTCTGCGACTTCTATATGCTTTGCATGAAGAGAAGGGAGCCGCCTTACTTACCGGGGAATACGGATGCGGCAAGACTCTCACCTTGCGTACGGTTATCAATGAGATAGATCCTCTTCGATTTGCCGTAGTTCTCCTAACTAATCCTCGTTGGACAGCGGAGGAACTTTTACGGGAGATTGCCTATCAGCTTGGCAGTGATGAAGTGCCCGAACGCAAAGTAGATGTAATGCACTTGATAAACGATCAACTTTACAAGAATCTGACATCATCAAAGCATACAGTGTTGATCATCGATGAGGCACAAGTTATCCACGATCCAATGACGTTTGAAGAGTTGCGTTTATTGTTGAACTTTCAGTTGAATGACCGATTCATGCTGACGTTGATATTTTCCGGGCAACCGGAATTACGCGATAGAATACGTTCCTTACCGCAATTAGTGCAACGAATCTCGGTGAAATATCATCTTGTCCCTTTGGAACTTGAGGAAACGTCGAAGTATATAAACTATCGAATGGCGGTGGCAGGAAGCTTAAGAGAGGTTTTTACGTCAGAATCGATCAAAGAGATCTATACCTATTCCGGCGGTACACCCAGGAAGATCAATAACTTATGTGATTTAGCGCTGGCAATCGGGGTAGGCAGCAGAATGGAGAAGATCACACCCCCGCTGGTGCGTTCCATCATCGAGAGCGAAACCGCTGGAGGAAAATTCGAATGGTAAGAATGCGTGATGTCTTGAAATCAGCTCGTGATGTCATACGTAATTCGCCGTCCCCAAAAGGTGAAGGGGGAAACGAGGAATATAAATTCCGTTTCCCCGCGGCAGCCTCACATCCCACATCTCCAGATCAACGTCAATCTGCTCCCCTGGAATTAGCGCCTCGGAATCGGGATATAGAATTAGTTTCAACGAAAGGAAGCCTTCCACCAGAGAAACAAAAGCCCTACACCCCGCCTTATGCGGCTGAACCGCCTTCATCCTCGAAAGACCTTTACCATAGCACTATCGCTGTGGTTGATAATTTTTTGACATTGATTTCGCAAGGTAATCCGTTGGATTTGGAGTTGATCGAACGCCAGTCGGAATTGTTTGTCGATTCGTTGTCCGATGGTGATCAGCTTTTCATGCAAGCGCTCTCCGCCCGCCGTACGATAATTTCATTGGCGCAGCATTCCATCAATGTTGCCATTGTAGCGATCAAAGTCGCCGTCGGGATGCATTATAAGCGGGAAAAGAACATCGAAGTCGGGCTTGCGGGGATGATCCATGAAATCGGGATGCTACGTGTTCCTCAGGATGTCGTGAATAAAAAGGGTGAGCTGACCCCTTCTGAATATGAATTGATCAAGCAGCACCCGATTCATGGTCGTAATATACTTGAAAAATACAGCGATCTTTATCCCTTCCTTCCAATCGTGATAGTTCAGGAACATGAAAGATGGGATGGAAATGGCTATCCCTTTGGATTAAAAGAGAACGAAATTCATGAATATGCTCAAATTCTAGGTTTAGCCGACACGTTTGTGGCACTCACCCATCTTCGCCATTATCGCGATAATTTCATCGCCTATAAGGCGATTCAATCAATAATTGAACGTCGAAACCTAGATTTTTCCGCCAAGATGATTAAAACTCTGATCGATGTAATCAGTATCTTTCCGGTTCACAGTCTCGTAAAACTGAATGATGGTTGTGTGGCGAAGGTGATCCAGACGAACAAAAACTTCCCTGTGCGTCCGGTGATTGAGGTAATCATGGATGCCAGGGGGAATAAACTTGGCGACACAGAGCGAATTGATCTCTCGAAGGAACCCATGATCTATAACGTAAGCCCTGTCCTCGATGAAAA
>CAZCRQ010000330.1:0-3204 GCA_964501095.1 uncultured bacterium
CTACCCCTCATTTCTCACGACCTCTCGCAAGCACGGAGGCTTACGCTACCCCTCATTTCTCACGACCTCTCGCAAGCACAGAGGCTTACGCTACCCCTCATTTCTCACAACCTCTCGCAAGCACGGAGGCTTACGCTACCTGACAATGTACCCCCGACAGGACTTGAACCTGTGGCCTACGGATTAGGAATCCGCCGCTCTATCCTCCTGAGCTACGGGGGCTTAATTGACGGTTTTTCGATTTCGCAAATTGTAAAGAGAATATACACCGCAGAAGACGGCATCCCAACAGGATGAATAAACAATAATTCTCTTATCATACAGCCTGGGGAAACACGTCCTCTACAAGAAAAGGGCACGGCTTATGTCAGGTTTCAAAGGTTTGATCATCTTCCTTCTAGCAATCAGGAGCGTCCCTGACCGAGGAATTCACCGCATGACATCTCACCTTTGGATATTGCTCATGAACCTGAATCTTAATAAATTTTCAGTTTGCAAATTCGATTCGCGCTCGTGGTAGGGCAAAAGCTAAAGGGCAAAGGCGAAAGGAGAAGGGAAGAGTATCTCAGATGAATGATGATCGTTACCCGGCGATAGAAACCGAACGCCGCTGGCAAGCCTGGTGGCGTGAAAACCATATTCATGATGTCGACTTGGATGCTGTGATTGATAAGAAACAGTACATCCTGGTTATGTTCAGTTATCCATCCGCCAGTAAACTCCATATCGGGCATTGGTGGAACTATGGTCCAACCGATACCTACTGCCGTTTCAAGCGGATGCAGGGATATACGGTATTCGAACCGATGGGATTCGATTCGTTCGGCTTACCGGCGGAAAACTACGCTATCAAGGTGGGATCGCACCCCAAGGAAGTCACCGAGTCCTCCATCGCTTCCATCGAGAAACAATTGGAAGCTATCGGTGCCATGTATGACTGGAGTCATAAGGTTGTCACCAGCCGTCCGGATTACTACAAATGGACACAATGGCTGTTTTTAAAACTTTTTGAACATGGCTTGGCATATCAGAAAGAGGGATTGGTCAATTGGTGCACAAATTGTCAGACAGTACTAGCCAATGAGCAGGTTTCCAGTGAGGGATTCTGTGAGCGTTGTCACGCTGAAGTTATACAACGCAAAATGACGCAATGGTATTTCCGGATCACCAAGTATGCCGATCAACTACTGAAAGGACTTGAGAAGTTGGATTGGCAGGAAAGCACCGTAAAACGTCAAGCCAACTGGATTGGCAGAAGCGAAGGGACTCTGATACGTTTTCCACTGGCTGATCATGACGGCGCAAATGGTGAAGGTTCAAAAGCAAAAATTCGTGATTCTTCGTGTCCTTCATGGATCGAGGTCTTTACCACGCGTCCGGATACATTATATGGTGTCACCTACATGGTTATCGCTCCGGAAAACGATCTAATTCCCCAGCTTACCACCTCCGCGCGTCGAGCTTATGTAGAAGGTTATATCGAGGAAGCGTCAAAAGTGAGCGAGGTCGAACGCACTTCCACGATGCGGGAGAAAACCGGCGTTTTCACCGGTTCCTACGCCTTGCATCCCTTCACCGGAGAGAAACTGGAGATTTGGATCGCCGATTATGTGCTTGGCAGTTATGGCACCGGTGCGGTGATGGCGGTTCCGGCGCATGATCAACGCGATTTCGAATTTGCCCTGAAGTACTCTTTGCCGATCAAAGTCGTCATCCGTCCAGAGAAAGATACAATAGAAGTCGAGGAGATGCGGGAAGCTTATGAATTGCCGGGAATCATGGTAAATTCTGGGCAATTCAGCGGACTGCGCAGCGAGGATGGCATTCATGTCATCACCGAGAAATTGCGGGAAAAAGGGATGGGCGGTCCGGAAGTGACCTATCGTATTCGTGATTGGTCAATCTCCCGTCAACGATACTGGGGCGCGCCGATTCCGATCATCCATTGTCCCTCCTGTGGCGCGCAACCCATTCCCGAAGCCGATTTGCCGCTTTTACTTCCGGAAACTATCCAAGATTTTCGTCCCAAAGGCTCCTCCCCGTTAGGTGCGGAAGAGGAATGGCTTAGAACTCCCTGCCCCAGATGCGGTGGTGAAGCGAGACGCGATCCGGACACCTTGGATACCTTTGTAGATTCCTCTTTTTATCATTTACGCTACCTTTCGGCGGAAGATACCGAAAGACCGTTCAACCTTGCCCGGATGAAACGCTGGCTGCCGATCGATACCTATGTGGGAGGGGCGGATCACGCCACCGGACATTTAATCTATTTCCGTTTCATCACCCGATTTTTGCATGACATTGGGTGGTGCCCGGTGGAGGAACCGGCAAAACGTCTGATCCACCAAGGTGTGATCAAGCATGGCGGCATCAAGATGTCGAAGTCGAAAGGGAATGTCATTATACCGGATCCCTTTGTCGCAAAATATGGCTCTGATGTCTTCCGTATGTACATGATGTTTATGGGTGCCTATTTAGAGGGTGGCGACTGGTCGGATGAGGGAATCAGCGGGATCGACCGTTTCCTCAATCGCGTCTGGAGGCTGATTCTAAGCTATTCTTCCGATCATCCGATCGCTGGAGAACTGAAGAAAGCAGATTATCCGGCGGAAGTCTGGCGCATTCTGCATGGGACAATCAAAGCTGTAATCCATGATCTGGAGACATTCTCTTTTAACACTGCCATCAGTCGGATGATGGAACTGGTGAATGTACTTTACGTGTGGCTTGGGGATAAGGAGATAATAATAGACAAACTCGCCGTACAGCGTCTTTTAAACAAGCTGATCCTGATCATGGCGCCCTTCGCACCACATTTTGCAGAGGAATCATGGCGGCGATTGGGTAATGATGGCAGTATTTTTAATCATTTATATCCCACTTATGATGAAACCGCCTTGACCGCCCAGACTTACACGCTGGTTGTTCAAGTCAATGGAAAACTGCGTGATCGAATCGAAGCCGCTGCTGACACCGATGATAAAACCTTGGAAAAACTGGCGCTCAGTTCCGATAAAGTCGTCGAGTTTTTAAAACAAGGTTCGTTGCAGAAGGTTATTGTGATTCCTGGAAAACTTGTCAATCTCGTGATACATTGAACGGAATTTTCATTATGAATTCGCAACAACACCAGCCGATTCATCATAAACGATCTCGTTATAAAAGGAAACCAAAATCCATCGAGATGTTATTTATCTATGACAC
>CAZCRQ010000331.1:0-3144 GCA_964501095.1 uncultured bacterium
ATACTCAGGCAATTAAATTTTAGAGTGATTCCTGTTAATCAGGCTGTCCGAGAATAGAAATAATCCCATTTGGGGTGCCCTGGACTACTTGTTGTCCAGGAGAAAAAAGAGCTATTTCCATTAAACACAACATAAAACACAACATATTATAACAATATAATTTAAATAAACCTGCACAACAAGTAGTGCAGGGCACCCTTTTTGCACCCTTTTTGATAATTGTGAGAGTACTCTCGGACAGCCTGTTTCGCGTGAATGACATCTTGGGAAACTAAATGATATTCTTTATCAACCTGCAATACTCAAAGCCTAGAGCCTAAAGCCAAAACGGATTTTATATATCAAATTTAGTTGTATATTAACGGAGAAACACGTATGAAATATGTCTATTTCTTCGGGGATGGGAGAGCAGAAGGCAATGCCGGAATGAAGGATCTTCTTGGCGGCAAGGGTGCGAACCTGGCAGAGATGACAAACTTAGGCATTCCGGTTCCGCCGGGTTTTACCATCACGACCGAAGTGAATAAAATTTATTTCGATGTTGGTGGTAAGTTGCCCCAGGAAGCGATAGCGCAAGCGAAAGAAGCGATGAAGCGGATTGAAGAGATTATCGGACGCCGTCTTGGCGATCCGGTAAATCCGCTGCTCGTCTCGGTACGCAGCGGTGCACGTCAATCGATGCCCGGGATGATGGAAACTGTGCTCAATATCGGTCTTTGCACTGCCACAATTCCTGGCTTAATCGAGCAATCCGGAGATGAACGATTCGTCTATGATGCCTATCGTCGTCTGATCACCATGTATGCCGATGTTGTCATGGAGAAGGCGGAAGGTATAGAATATAAAGATGAGGAGCAGGCGGTGCGTCCCCAGCTTGAGAAGCTGATGACTGCCTTAAAACGTAAAAAGGGCTATCATTCGGACACAGACTTAACAGCGGAAGATTTGAAAAACCTCTGCGTCCAGTACCAGGCAAAGGTAAAAGAGGTGTTGGGCAGTGAGTTTCCCGATGATTCGTGGGAGCAGTTGTGGGGCGGAATTCGGGCGGTTTTTCAATCCTGGCTTGGACGCCGGGCGATTGCCTACCGTCGTATCGAAGGAATTCCCGAGGATTGGGGCACCGCGGTCAATGTGCAAGCGATGGTTTTTGGCAATCTGGGCGATGACAGCGCCACCGGAGTCGCTTTCACCCGCGATCCGGCTACCGGTGAGAATATCTTTTATGGTGAATGGTTGATCAATGCCCAGGGGGAGGATGTGGTCACTGGAATTCGTACCCCGAACGCTTTAAATATCGCCTCAAAACAACCCGGTCAGAATGATCGACTCCCCTCTCTCGAAGAAAAAATGCCTCACTTGTATAATGAACTCTATGATATCCGAACCGGGCTTGAAAAGCATTATACAGACATGCAAGATATCGAGTTTACGATTGAGCATGGCAAGCTGTGGATGCTTCAGACTCGAAGCGGGAAACGCACCGGACGGGCAGCCGTCAAGATGGCGGTCGATATGGTCGATGAAGGATTGATCGATGAGACTGCCGCTTTGAAACGTATAAAACCGGAGCAGCTTGATGAACTCTTGCATCCGATGTTGGACCCAGTGGTTGAACGACGTCACACACCGTTAGCGAAAGGACTACCAGCGGGACCCGGCGGTGCGGTGGGAAAAATAGTCTTGAACAGTGAACGCGCCTGGGAACAGGGGAAAAAGGGCGAAAAGGTGATCCTGGTGCGTTTGGAAACCAGCCCGGAAGATGTGGATGGGATGCGTGCGGCGGAAGGGATCTTGACCGCACGTGGTGGCATGACCAGCCATGCCGCTCTGGTAGCGCGAGGTTGGGGAAAGTGCTGCATTGTCGGCTGCGGTGCCCTCGATGTCGATTATAAAACGCACACTGTCACCATCAATCATAAGGTCTATAAAGAAGGTGACTGGATCAGCCTCAATGGAACCAAGGGTCTCTTGTATGGAGGTCAGCTCGAGCTGGTTGATGCAGATCCGGAACGTTTTCCCGAGTATAAAAAACTGATGGAGTTTGCTGATCGTGCACGTCGTCTCGAGGTTCGTACAAATGCAGACAATCCGGAGGATGCCGCCCTGGCGCGTAAATACGGGGCGCAAGGCATTGGTTTGACTCGTACCGAGCACATGTTTTTCGGCACTAACCGCATTCGTGCCATGAGAACGATGATTCTCTCTGAAGACACCGAAGAGCGTGAATCTGCCCTGGGGCGCTTACTTCCCTATCAGAGGGATGACTTTTATGGTATTCTCAAAGCGATGTCTCCGTTCCCGGTGACAATTCGTCTGTTAGACCCGCCTTTGCATGAGTTCCTGCCAGATGAGAAGGAGACCGCACTGATCAATGAGATCGCAGAGGATCTGGGTGAAGATGAGAAGACAATCCGGTTGCGTATCGAACAGATGCATGAATTTAATCCGATGCTGGGACACCGCGGCTGTCGGTTGGGAATCACCATGCCGGAAATTTCCCGGATGCAGGCACGAGCTATTTTGGAAGCTGCGGCGAAATTGACGCTGGAAGGTATGGAAGTACATCCTGAGATTATGGTTCCACTGGTCGGCAATGCCAAGGAATTGGAGAATCAAAGAAATATCATTCTCGAAGTTGCGGAACAGGTTAAAGCTGAATTCAACCTGCCAGATCTTGATTTCAAGGTGGGGACGATGATCGAAGTGCCTCGCGCGGCTATCACCGCAGACCAGATTGCAAAATATGCCGAATTCTTCAGTTTTGGCACCAATGACCTAACGCAGATGGGGTGCGGATTCAGCCGTGATGACTCCGGTTCCTTCATCCCGCATTATGTAGCGCTGGGGATTTATAAAGTCGATCCATTTCAATCCCTCGATCAGGAAGGGGTCGGCGAGATGATACGGATCGCAGTGGAAAAGGGAAGAAAGGTGCGTGAACACATTCACCTGGGTATCTGTGGAGAACATGGCGGGGATCCCGCATCGATCGATTTCTTCCATCGTGTGGGATTGGATTATGTTTCCTGCAGCCCTTTTCGTGTGCCGATTGCACGTTTGGCGACTGCGCAAGCGGCTGTACGAAATGGATGATTTCAGGCAATTATTCCTTTTTAGGGTGATTGGTGGTGATATGACATGTGA
>CAZCRQ010000332.1:0-3136 GCA_964501095.1 uncultured bacterium
CAACTAGGTATTAGTATTCTTTTTCATCCTGCTACATTTTCAATCTCCTCTCGCGGCTCGATATGCACGATGACATCCATGACATTCTCCCCCTTCTCCAGCAACCGTCGGCTGACATTCTCGGCAATTTCATGTCCTTCGATAACCGTAATCTCGCCATCGACCACGACATGCAAATCGACATGAAGACGAGAGCCGAGGTATCTTGTGCGCAATCCATGCACTTCAATGACATTGCCTGTCTCTTGGGCAATTTTAAGGAGTTCTTGACTCACTGCTGGCGGCGCTCCGGCTTCGAAGAGTTCCTTCATTCCCGGGAGCATGATGCGGGTCGCCACTTGTAAAATGAAGACCGAGATGACAATCGCTCCAATATGATCAAGGTACACCAAGTTCGGGAGCCAGATGGCGCCGCTGACCGCGATCGCTGCCGGAATCGAGCTGAAAGCATCGCTACGATGATGCCAGGCATTCGCTTGCATGGCTTTACTTTTTACACGTATCCCTTGAGCCATCGTCCAACGGTAAAGCATCTCCTTGACCACGATCGAGAGCAGGGCGGCATAGAGAGCAATCAACTTCGGTGGTTCACGATGAACTTCTTGAATCGACTTTAACGCATTCCAGCCCAATCCCACCGCGGCGATGATCAAAGCGACACCGATAAACAAGGTCACCAGCGTCTCAATCCTACGATGACCATGTGGATGATTCTCATCGCTGGGTTTAGACCAGAAGGCGGAACCGACCAGAATCGCAATATCAGTGACGCTGTCCGAGAGGGAGTGTACCGCATCGGCGATCATGGTCTGACTGTGACCGAAAATCCCGGCGGCGAATTTTAACGCGCAAAGAACCGTGTTCGCCACAAGTCCAATCCAGGTCACCCGACTGATTGTTCTTGATTCAACGCTGGTTTGCATGATTCACCTTTGAACATTTCTCATTTCAAATCCTCAATTTTCATTATATCCTCAGTTTTGCCAAGCATGAGGAGAATGTCATCTTTTTTGATGATCTGATTGGCGGAGGGAACAAGGATAAAATTCTCGTTCAAAGGTTCCTTTATGGCGATGATAAAGACTTTATATTTAGCTCTTAAGTTCAAAGTACTCAAGCTTTTATTGATGAATTCTCGTGGAGGTTCAATCTGAACCAATTCATAATCTTTCGCTAAAGGGATGAAATCCAGCAGATTAGGTGTTGAAAGACTTCGAGCGACCCGAACCGCCATCTCCTTTTCCGGATGGATGACTTCAGTCGCGCCGACTCGTTTTAGTATTATCTCATGATCCTGATCCATCGCTTTGGCAACGATTCGCTTCACCCCGATTTCCTGAAGATGCAGGCAGATAAGCACACTGGTGCTTATCTTTGCCCCTACAGCGATGATGACGGCATCCATCGTATTCAATCCCAGCGAGATCATGGCTTCTTTATCTGTGGCGTCCTGCACAATTGCTTCAGTGCAATATGGATCTATTGCTTGAATTAGATTGCGATCAATGTCAATAGCGATGACTGCATTGCCCGCTTCATATAATGTTTTTGCAACATGAAAACCAAAACTGCCCATGCCTATAACCGCATATTTTCTCATTGTGTTCTCCAACTATCCTACCATGAGGCTCTCTTCAGCATATTCCACACCATTCTTCAATCCTCCCCCGACAACGGTATAGGCGAAGGTGAGTACCCCTACCCGACCAATATACATCAGGAGAATAATCCAGCTTTCCCCCCAAAACGGCATGGAGGGAGTCACTCCCATCGACAGACCTACAGTTCCGAATGCGGAGACCGTCTCAAACAGGTAGACCAATAAACGATTCTCCCGACCGTACAATGCTGGATGTGCAACCGAACTTCTAGCTAATAATAAAAAGAGAATCGATCCGATTAAAATAGCCGAGATGAGCACCAGTAAAAGGCTTCGATTAACCGTATTTGGGGGAATACTCTTTTTGAATAGATTGATTCGATTCCTATTGCGGATGCTGTTCCAGGCAAATGTCGCCAGGATCGCCAGGGTAGTGGTTTTTACTCCTCCGGCACAGGAGCCCGGCGATCCCCCGATAAACATGAGTACTGTCATCATCAGCAGTGTCGCATCGTTCAGCGAGGCAATATCGACGGTATTGAATCCAGCCGTACGACAAGTGATCGATTGAAAGAGCGAGATGATCAAGGCGACAAACGGCTCCTGACGATGCAGCGTATTGGTTTGCTCCAGAATCCAAAATGAAGCCGCTCCGGCAAGGATCAAGATAAAGGTCGTTACCAGCACAACTTTTGTTTGCACTGCCAGCTTTATGCGGCTGGTTTTACGCTTTTTACTTTTGAGATAGAAATCATAAACCACTGGGAAACCAATTCCACCCAGAATGATCAAACCGATTAAACTCAAGTTTAACAGTAGATTGTCATGGTAACGTACCATGCTATCGGGAAAAAGAGAGAAGCCGGCATTGCAAAACGCCGAAATCGAGTGAAAAATCGCCATATACAACGCCCGGCTGAGTGGATACTCTTGTGACCAGTGGAGGGTTAATAGAAGAATTCCAATTGATTCCGCGATGAAGGTGAAAGTCAAAATTGTTCTGATAATAATGCGGATATCCATTCGGAAGGAATGAGTGAACAGATTTTGCATGATCATCCGCTGCCGGAAGGAGATGTTTCTACCAATCGCCTGGAACAACATTACGGATACCGTCATCACCCCGAGCCCGCCCACTTGGATCAGCGCTAGAATGACGCATTGACCGAAAATTGTAAAATATGTCCCGGTATCGACCACTGTCAGCCCGGTGACACAAACCGCCGAAGTTGCTGTAAAAAGCGCATCGATTAGGGAAATTTGACCGCTGCGGATCGAGAACGGGAGCTTAAGCAGTCCGGCGCCGATAAAAATTAAAACAGCAAAACTGAGTAACATCATTAGCGCAGGATGCAATTTTAAAATCCGTTCAGGCACACTAACCTGTTTGATTCTTGAGTTCATTTTTAACATTGAAATTAAAATCGGTCTTTCGCTGTTTTAAGTGGGTAGCTTTAACTAAATAACCGTCAGTTCGTCTTGGCGAGCCCGCCATTAAGATTGCTTCACGTTGTTCACCATGACTAATCAAGCGGG
>CAZCRQ010000333.1:0-3114 GCA_964501095.1 uncultured bacterium
GAGCAATCTGGGACTGCCCGTTGGAAGCCCAATAACCGACCGGGGTAACCAGAGGAGTAACCGGCAGAAACCGGGGTTCATGCTTGGGAATCAGTTGCAGATAAAAGCTGTCTGGAAGGGCATTTGTCGCCGGTTGTCCACCTCTAAGCTGCAGGGTGATGGTGTCACTGGGCATGATTCCTGTAGATTGGGGAGCGGCGCCGAGCAGATCTTCAAGAAACTGGTAACCGCGTGAGCGTCCATCAGCATGGCGGGCGCCGATTTCGGCAACTAATAAAACTCCGCCTCCCAGCGAGAGAAATCTCTCGAGAGAGGCGATCTCGGAGTTTTCCAGGCAGATTGCACCGGAGAGGATGACAAACCGATACTGTTCCAGAGAATGGAGAGCCGGTTCAGCGGCGATATCGAAGGAAACGCCGCTCTTGGCAAGCAAATCACGCCAAACACCCACCCATTCTTCAGTATCGTATGTAATGGATTGGGATTGCAGATATTGCTTCGTTGTTTCCGGACTGATTAGCAACACCTTGGTTTTCTCATTCTCCACCGCTAAGCCTAAGGAAAAAATCAGGAAGCTGAAGAAGAGAATCGCCAGTCTGAATCTATTTCCATTCGAGTTTGTCCTCATGAAAACTCGAGAGCCCTTTCTTTGGTTTAGAATTACTGCCGATAGAGAAGCGACGGAATTTCATTGCTTCAGATTGTATCCGATCATCGGTTAAATCGGAATCTTCGAGCGACTTCAGCCGGTTGTTAAGATTTTGCCGATCATTGTCACTAAGGTTCAGCGATTCAATAAACGCCGATTGAGCGCCAGAGAGTGAGGGATTAGCGGTTCTGAAGCCCGGCGTCTGAGGTGACGCTGGGGGAAAAGCCCGATGATTCCCAAAGGCTTCCAGCATCGGTTGACTTGTTCCAGTGGCGAAATCGGTCTTTCTTCGGGGAATTTCAGGTGAACCATCTTCTCGTCGTCTTGTTTGACGACGATTGAACTCGGGCTGTGGAATTCCACGCGAATCTACCTGAGCGGGTCCACGCCGATCCTCGGAACGACGGTTAAATTCCTCTTTAGCCATCAAGTGGTCATCATTTGTATTCTGACGTCGATCGGTGCTGCGACGATCGGGGACGATGACAGGATTATTATCGATGAGAACATTCACCGGCTGGCGTCGATCCTCCTGTCTACGGTTGGCAATGGAGGCAGTATCCGTACTCGATTCACCAGCGCCTGCAACTTCCACCTGTTTCCGACGTAAAGCGGCAGCGGCACGGGCTTCGCGACGACGCTCCTTGATCCGGAAAATCAAATAGGAGACTACCGCGACGATCAATGTTACAGCCGTGGCAATTAAAATGATTGTTGAGAGTAATGGAACGATATCCATCTCGTATTCCTTTCAAAACCAATTTTTAATCTTTAAATTGAATAAATTGTACCAATATAGTATTGATAATTTTAATTATTTAGACCTTCTAACTCATAGCTGTCCCTGCACTTGCCGATCTCAAAAATTTCTCTTAGCCGCTGCGAAGGTGGATTGTTGAGGTTTACCATCTCCGGATTTCCTAGCGGTTTCTGCCGGTTGTGCCCAGCCAGACGTTGAATCGTCTGCCAGTAAGGGAGCAGCCAAGCTTCGAACTCATATTGAGCAGCATGTGGATGAAATCTATCTTCATTACCAATCCACTGCCTCATTTTAGCTTTCGCATCTGAAGCATCCTGAAAATCAGGCGGTTGGCTGCCGGTGTAAACATCAGTCAAGGCGATTACATGATCAGCCGCTCTTGATCCGCTCAATAAATTTTCTACTATTCGTTTCAGTCTGTCCCCAACGGGAATCCTTCCATTATAAGGGAATGGATCAATATTGGGCATGTTTCCAGGAAGATGCCTCTCAAGAAAATTTCGCATAACAGGAAGAAACGCTTTCTCCGTTTTCCCTTCGATGATGAGGGCAATCTTCACGACCTGCCCCCCATTCGCCCCATCCGCCACACTTCATCGAGACTGTAATCCGCCAGCCATTTAACCAGGTCGAGATTATCCGCCCACGTCGCCGTGGCGCAACCATCTTCTTCGATGTCCATCACTACAACCTCTTCGGGTTTCAGGAAGCGGATAAAACTGTCAGAATGGGTGGCGACGATCAGTTGAGTCCTCTGAGAGGCTTCGCGCATGAGATCGGCAAGAAGGCTTAATAGCTCAGGGTGCAGACTCACTTCCGGTTCGTCGATCATGGTGACAGTTGAGAGGGTGGGACTTTGTAACAGTGAAACAAGCCAGAGAAAACGAAGCGTACCTTCGGATAATTCATGTTGATACATCGGTTTGGTGAATTTCCTGTCTTTCCAGGTCATCGCCAGAACACCTGCGGCGCTGGGTGGAAAGTTCAGCTTTTCAAAATCGGGAAAGGCGGCGCGAAGGGTATCTGCAATTACCTCAAAACGATTCCCATCACTTTCCTGCAGGTAATAAAGATAGGGAACTAGGTCTTCTCCATCAGCCCCGGGAAGCGTCGCCGGCTTCATAAGTTGAGGTAGTTTTACCGGTGCCCGAGAATCCACATCGAGTACATGATAGTGAGTTACAGTTGATAGAATGCGCCGCAATTCTTCCGGTTGACGGAACATCTTTGGAACCTGTGAAAGTGATGTTTCTAAAGGATTATATTCCCAGTCCGGTCGAACGAGACGTTTTTCTTCAATCTCATAGTAACGAATATCACCATCTTTGGAGTCGATATGTCTGAAAGGCTCCGGATAACCGTCCCGCTTCTGTGACAAGATCTCCTTGGAGATATAGTATCCCGTGCCAACTGGAGAGAGATGAAGTTCATATTCGAGTGGGTGGTGATTCGGAACCTCCATATTGACAAAAAAGGAAATTTCCTCGCTCTTACCACGTGTCAGAATATTTGCGATACCGCCAAATCGCGATAGGCGGCTATTCATATTTCCAGAGGCTGTGGCGGAGAGCAGGGAGATCGCCTCCAATAACGAGGTCTTACCGACGCCATTGGCGCCGATCAGCACCATAAAAGGTCTTACAGGCAAGGAGACTTCACGCAACCTGCGGAATCCGCTTATGTTGATTTGCTTAATTTTATACAT
>CAZCRQ010000334.1:0-3108 GCA_964501095.1 uncultured bacterium
TTTAATCATCCTATCGGGATTATTCGCGAGCGTGAGCAGCGGAGCGCATATATTTGCTGCTCCGTACTGACTTTAGATACTTGAGAGCGCTGGAACGGATTCAAGGTTATATCGGACTGTGATTGTCTCAATCGGGTTGCGCTTACCTATCGTTGAATTTATATTCCAAGTTGAATAAAAAAATCAGTCAACTCATACCATGGATTTGAGATCATGAGATGTTTTTTCACCTTTATTTCCCTGTTAACCATTGCCGGGATGATTGCGATCGCCTCCTTTGCCCAGACGCCTGAAATCGAAGCGAAATTAAAAGAGAAAGAAGATTTGAAGAAACAGATGGAGGAAGCTGGGCCAGAGGAGTATCAGAAACTTTTGCCGCGCTGGGAAACATTGAATGAGGAAATCGCCAATCTGATGAATGCATTACAGGCGGATAAAGAAACCAAAGCCAAGGCGATTGCGAAGTTCAATGACGGCAATGATGCAATACGAGCCCGTCGTTATCCGGATGCGGTTAATTTGTTTAAAGAATCGATCAAATTAAATTCATTAGAACCGAAAACCTATTACATGCTGGGATTAGCACTGCAGCGGCTGAAGGAGTATGATGAGGCTTTGGAAGCATACACCAAGGCAACTCAGTTGGATAGCAAGTATCTCAAAGCCTTGACCGCTCGTGGATTGCTCCTGAGTAAAATGCAGCGTTTGGATGAAGCGATTGAAGCCTTCCGTCAAGCGGCAGCCATTGAAGATGACGATCCCAAGGACAAATCGGATGCCTTCAATGGACTAGGGCTTGCCTATTATCGCCAGAAGAATTATGAACGGGCGATAAATGCCTATCAACAAGCCGTGCTAATGGATTCCACCAACGCCGAGGCGCATTACAACCTAGGCAAGGCATACATGTCCATCAGCGATCCCGCCTCCGCAACTGAAGCCTTTCAAAAAGCAGTCAAGTATGAATCCAAAGATGACAAATATCAAACATCTCTGGCGGAAGCATTCAATAAAGCGGGAAAGTACGCGGAAGCAGTCCAGGCAGCCTTGGCGGCGACCTTGCTGAATGCGAATTATGCGCCAGCATGGTTTGAATTAGGCTGGGCGTATGAGCAGTTGAAAAAATCCGAGGATGCCATAAACGCTTATCAGAAGGCGATGAACGATTCAAAATACCGTCAAGCCGCGGAATATCAGATCAAGTTGATAAAGGGTGAATTTTAATAATTCCAGTGCTTAAAATAAATTGATTGTTTAGTTTATACTGTAAACCGATAGAGTTGCCATTCCGAACGAATTGAAGAACCTCTAAGATGATTTATTAGTAATCTATCAAAATATCTGACATAGACCATTCCTCTATATGTCAGATTCGCAAAATCCCATCTGAAATTCGAGATTCCGAACCTGGTAAGGTTTTTGCTGTAGTTCTAGAGTTGATGAAGCTGATGTTATCATCCACGTAAATTTTCGTTCAATCGAGAAATGCCATTGATTTTCAAAGGGATATAGGATAAATTCGTAAAAACAGATGTTCCGGGGGATAGAAAAGGTGATGCTGTCGCGAGGTGCGAGATGAATGAGATAGAACACTGGCTGCTTGAAGTTCAGAAGCTGGAAAAAATTTCGCCGCTACAATGGCAAAACTTTCCGGATGAATTAAAAGTTGAACTTGAGCGGTTGGCGGAGGAAGAGGCGGTACGACGTGCTGAAGAATTTGGAAGGCACGGATTTATCGAGACATCGGAAAGTGGCGCAGTTGACGGTCTCATACATGCCATGTCGAAGATCTGGATGCTGCCTGGAGAGAAAGTCAGACTTTCAGTTGAGGAATACCTGGATTCTCTTCCACCGGCGTTTGGAGCGGAATTTCCCAAGCTGGTGAAACGTATTTTTCGACGTGTGGATCGAGTCACCTTAGACAGTGTGCGCGAATTTATATCCACCAATGATCAACCCAAGGTCATTCAACTTATCGCCCCGGTTCTCGGAACTTACACGCTACAAAATTTAACAGAATCCATGCTGCTTGATCTCCTCCAACGTTCTTACGACGACTGGTCTCTGCAAAATCCTGATGAAGCGGTGGAGGAGCTGTTTTTTGGTTTGGGAGTCGCGGGAGATCCAGGAAGCCGAATCGAACTGCCGCGAATTCGTGCGGCGCTTGAAGACCGTGGGGCGACATGGTGCAAAGATGCGATCGATCTTGAGCTGGAGCTGGGCATTGAAGACACTGGATTCCATCAGATGGTATTGATCTACAAGAGATTCGGTTTGTTGAAAAATCGTGATTATTTCCATTTTATCGAGAAACCATCGATCGAAGAGCCGGCGCTTGCCAGTGTCGCTGATGATGGTGCTTACTTGGATGACCGCAGCGGTTCTCCGAAAGAGGAAGAATCCAGGTTGACTCAGTTGGAAAGTGAATCGATGGAGGCGCTTTCCGAGGAAGTGACAGGCAGACTTGAGAATCTGGGAGTGGAGACGGAACCAGAGGATCTAGCTTCTAATGAAACTTTTAAAACCGCATCGTCCTGGTCGCCTGGGGGAGATGGCATTGAGATGGACTGGGAGACGCCCGGTTCGTTCGATATGACTTCACCTGCCAAGGTTCAATCGAAGGAGGCTGGTCTGTCGGTCGATCACGCCTTGATCGATGATCGTTTTGCACCCCTGCTCAATGGCAAGATGAGGGAATTTATTGTTAAAAATATCTATTTTGGGAATGAGGTTTTTTTCGATCGTTTTCTGCTGGAAATCTCTTCGACCGATGACTGGAGTCGCGCGTACCAGATGATCATCAATGAGTTGTATCGTGGGAAGATCGAACCACGCAGCCAGGTGGGGGATGAATTCTATCATGCGATGAAGAAGTGCTTTTTAAATGAAACGTTGAATTAGGTCTCGTCTTAGGTAGGATGGCTAGGTAGGATGGTGCCGTCAGCCGTCCTCGGCTGACGGCACGACTAACAGTGGTGTCAGCCGTCCTCGGCTGACGGCACGACTAATAGTGGTGTCAGCCGTCCTCGGCTGACACTCTAGCTTTTATTCTACTCTCGCAAGCACGGAGGCTTACGCTACCCCTCTTGTCGGTAGCGTAGGCGTCCC
>CAZCRQ010000335.1:0-3104 GCA_964501095.1 uncultured bacterium
TTCAACGCCGGCTCTTTCTCGGCGAAACACTCTTCAAGGAAGCGAATCTACTTGGAGAGTCCTAGATGACGATTCGGGAGGTAAAAAAGATACTTAATTGCCAGGTACTGGTTGGCGCTGATAAGCTGGATTTGGACATAAAAGCGGGGTGCGGCTGCGACTTGATGAGTGATGTGCTGGCTTATATAAAACCCGGCGCTCTGCTGCTGTCCGGGTTGAACAATCCCCAGGTTATCCGGACAGCGGAGATGTCAGAGATCAAGGCGGTCTGCCTGGTGCGGGGAAAACAGCCAATGGAAGGCGTGATTGAACTGGCGCGCGAGAATGGGGTTATCCTGCTGACCACAGCGCTGCCCTTGTTTGAGGCTTGTGGCAAGTTGTATCAAAAAGGTCTCTGCGGCTGTTCAGAAACAGCAGGTTGATGTTGGAGTAAGCAGTTCCGTGATCGAAGACAAACGCGTCGCCAGGGTCCAGGAGCTGATCTATGAAATGAAGGTGGAGCAGGTTATGACTAAAAATGTCATAACTGTTGGTTCCCAAAGCATGATGAGCGAACTGCGGGACTTATTACGGACAAAGCGGATTTCGGGTGTGCCGGTTGTCGACTCGGGCAAATTGGTCGGCTTGGTGAGCATCGAAGATTTCATCCGGTGCTTGGCTGAGGGACGGATAAACAGCCAAGTTGCAGACAACATGAGTAGCCAGGTGATGACCCTTAACACTGATGATCCATTGACCCGTGCGGTGGAGGAATTTGACTGCTCCGGTTATGGACGGTTTCCTGTAATAAACCGGGCAAGCGGCAAACTGGAGGGCGTGATCACCAAGGGTGACATCATCCGTGGTCTGCTTAAAAAGATAGAGATAGACTACCATGAAGAGGAGATTCATCGCTACCGCGCCAGCCATTTCTTTGAGGATATTCTAGCTGACGAAACTACGCTCATTTTTAAATATAGCGTTGTCGGTAAGGATTTCAATCGCGCCGGAGGAACATCCAGCGAACTGAAAAAGACGCTGAAAAGATTGGGGATGCCGCCGGGGATTACACGTCGGGTTGCCATCGCTACTTACGAGGCAGAGATAAATATCGTGAGTTACACCGATGGCGGAGAGATCACCGCACGGGTGACGCCCCAAGAGATAAAAATTGAAGCTGTGGATAATGGACCTGGCATTCCCGACATCCGAAAAGCGATGGAGCCTGGATTTTCAACTGCGCCTGAATGGATCCGAGATCTTGGCTTTGGCGCCGGAATGGGGCTGAACAACATTCAGAAATGCGCCGATGTAATGAAATTAAAATCCACCGTTGAGAAGGGGACTCGATTGGTCATTATTGTTTACCTAAATGAGCGAATAAAACGTGCTCCTTGATGCCGTTATAAAAGAGCTGGATCTCGAAATCCGGTATTCCAGCGACGCCTTGGGCAAACCAATTTCCGGCGTCTATATCAGCGATTTATTAAGCGATGTAATTGCGAACGCTGAAGCGGGCAACCTGTGGCTTACCCTCCAGGTGCACCCAAATATAATTGCCGTGGCAAGTTTAAAGGAGCTGGCGGGGATCATCCTGGTGAATGGTCGCCAGCCTGATCCGGAGACCCTGAAGAAAGCCGAGGAGGAACAGGTTCCCCTGCTGAGCAGCCGCCTTCCCACTTTTGAATTGGCGGGAAGGCTGTATCTGATGATGAGGAGATGCTGAGGGAGTATCAAGCCGATCTGCATATCCACACTTGCCTTTCACCTTGCGGCGAATTGGAGATGCATCCAGCAGCGATAGTGAAAGCCGCGATCGAGAAGAAGATTCCTATTATCGGCATCTGCGATCATAACAGTTGCGAGAATGCGGTTGCGGTCATCGAGGCAGCAGACGGTAAAGAAGTGACCGTGATTCCAGGTATTGAAGTCACTTCTCAAGAAGAAGTTCATATTTGCGCCCTGTTTGAAAGCGTTGCTGAAGCGCTGAAACTTCAGCAATTGATCTACGACAATCTGGATGGCGAGAACAATCCGGCGGTGTTCGGTATGCAGGTGGTGGTGGAGGCGGATGGCACAGTCTCAGGTTTCAACCCTCGGCTCTTGATCGGAGCCGCGCATCTTACTCTGGAACGGGTGGTGAAGGCGATTCATGCCCTCAAGGGTTTGGCGATCGCCGCTCACATCGATCGGGAGGGATTCGGCATCATTGGGCAGCTTGGGTTCATTCCACCGCAGTTGGAATTGGATGCTTTGGAAATCTCTTACCGTATGAGCTGGGATGAAGCTAGAATCCGGTTCCGTGAGTATTGCAACTATCCTATTCTACGCTCTTCGGATGCACACTGTCTGGATGCCATCGGTCGGGCAAGGACGACGTTCCGCTTGGAGGGACCGTCGTTCGCTGAGATTTGCCGAGCGTTAAAGGGAATAAACGAACGAAGCGTGATTAGGCTTTAGGCTACAGGCTTCAGGCATCCCACAGCCGAAAGCCTAACGAGGATTAAATGGAAGACCTCTCGCTGCATATCCTGGATGTGGTGGAAAACTCTCTGGATGCCGGAGCGAAAACTGTACAAATCGATATTTTCGAGGATGTGGAAAGTGACCTGCTGCGCATTGAGATACTTGATGACGGTCGCGGGATGGATGAAGAAACATTGCAGCGCAGCCTTGATCCTTTTTTCACAACCAAAACGGTTCGCCGGGTGGGATTGGGTCTGTCGCTGTTTCGTGACGCCGCACGTGCGGCTGGGGGCGATCTGGTGATAAAATCGCAAGTCGGGCAGGGTACTGATGTGATCGCCACTTTTCAAAATAGTCATATTGACCGGCAGCCGGTGGGTGATTTAACCCAAACGCTGAAGACACTGATTGTCGGTCATCCGGAAGTTAGGTTCATCTTTCGGTATCGCGGTGACGATGGCGGCTTTGAGTTCGATTCGCAGAAGCCGCCGATGAGCGGAAAAGAGTAGCAGAAAAGAGTAGCGGAAAAGAGTAGCGGAAAAGAGTAAAAGTTTTTTATAGGTCTTATAGGTCTTGTAGGTCTTATAGGTCTTATTCGAGGTGGTGATCGAGGTGGTGTCAGCCGTCCTCGGCTGACACTGATCGAGGTGGTGTCAGCC
>CAZCRQ010000336.1:0-3082 GCA_964501095.1 uncultured bacterium
AGACCGTGCATTATATTCATTTTCTATGAACAATATGCGCGGACGAGTAGGCGCGTCTCGCCTCCGTGCTTGTGGCTCGCCTCAGTGCTTGTGGTTCGCCTCCGTGCTTGCGATTCTTGATAACGAAAATCTCGCAGGCGGGGACGCCTACGCTACCCCTCACGCCGGCAGGGAAATCTTCAATTCACCGCCGATACTTGAAGTGACAGGAATGATAAATGTATTTTTATCAAACACTATCTGTTCACCGTCCTGTCCCTATTTTAGGAGAATAATATCATCAATTCCACTTTTTATAAGCGTCTTCATCAAGCGACACTCGGGAGCTATGTGTGTGTAGGATTGGATCCGGTGCCGGAGAAACTTCCGGATTGTTTAAAAGACAATTCAGATTCCATCGCAGTATTTCTCGAGAGGATCATTGAATCGACCGCGTCGTATACTGCGGCGTATAAACCTAACCTGGCGTTTTTCGAAGCTCTGGGGCATGAGGGAATAGAGGCACTGCATCGGTCGGTGGCGGCGGTGAGGAAGTATGCACCTCAGGCGATAGTCATCGGGGATGGAAAACGAAACGACATTGGACACACCGCCCAACGTTACGCAGTCGCCATGTTCGATCATCTGGATTTTGATGCGATTACAGTCAATCCCTATCTTGGCTGGGATGGCATTTGTCCCTTTGCTGAACGCGAGGACAGAGGGATTTTTCTCCTTGCCTTGACCTCCAATCCCAGCGCGGAGGAAGTGCAGTATTATAAGGGAGAGGCAGGACAGCTTTTCCTTCACGTGGCGCGTCTCGCTCAGGAAAAATGGAACGTTTATAATAATCTTGGATTGGTAGTGGGGGCGACCAAATCTGATAAAATCGCCTTGGTGCGGGAGGTGGCGCCTGACCTGCCGTTTCTTCTTCCCGGCATCGGGGTGCAAGGCGGGGATCTTATCGCGGTGGTAAAGCTGGCGTTGGGCGAAGCAAGTCCCCCAGGATTGATCAATTCCTCACGCGGGATAATCTACGCCTCCCGCGAGGAAGATTTTGCCGAAGCTGCCGCAAAACAGGCGGAATTACTTAGAAATCAGATCGAATCATTAAAAGAATGATCCATTCAGACCATGTATGATGACCCGGAAAAACTCTTTGTCGATGAGCCGCTCGCTTGCCGAATCGACCTTCAGGGACGTGTATTTTCCTTCAATACGAAGATCGAGGATGTCCAGGCAAAAGGAATTGTGATCGAACAGCCAGAGCTGATCGGTCATGCGCTAAGCCTTGGGCAGGAGATTCTGGTTCGTTATTTCCGCCAGGATTCCGCTTACCAGTTTTTAAGCTGCATACGTGAGATTTTTGAACAGTCCGGGAAGAAGAGATTGCTTTTAAGTTTTCCGGCGCGAATCACTCGGTTGCAGCGTCGAGCATATAAGCGGGCGTTATTCGAGGGAACAGTGCGTTTTCGGACGGAACTAGACGGCTCCAGAACTTTCGATGGCATCCTGAGAAGCTTGTCTTCCGGTGGACTACGATTTAGCGCCCCACGTCTCGGAATGTTGACAAATCCCCCGCAATGCATTGGCAGAAACCTCAGCCTTGCCTGTAAAATCGAGGAACAGGGGGAATTTTATGCCACCAGCAATATCCGTCGCGTCGCCCAAGATCCACAGGAACTCACTTCAGTTCTGGTTCAAGTGGAATTTATCGACCTTGAACCGAAAGTCAGCAGACAGTTAAATGATCTGGTCGCTAGGAAGCTTAAAGATCGTTTTAAATAATGTATAATTTTAACAATATCAGATTTAACTATGTCGCCAGATGAGATGTTGAGCTTATTAAAACAGCACGGGGCGCTGTTAGAGGGTCATTTTTTACTAGCCAGCGGTTTACATTCGGGACGTTATGTCGAGAAATTCCGTCTGCTTGAGAATCCGACCGCGACAGTCGCCGCCGTATCGGCGTTGGCGGAACGAGTGAAAAAGTATGCTCCGGAAGTCGTTGTCGGACCGATGACCGGCGGTGTGATCCTCTCTTATGAAATGGCGCGCCAGTTGAACACGTTGGCGTATTTCACCGAAAAAACAGCAGACGACAAAATGGAGCTACGCCGCGGTTTTAACGTGGCTGGTAAACGGGTATTGTTAATTGAAGATGTAGTCACTACGGGTGGAAGTATATTAAAATCGGCGGAAGCTGTGCGCCAGGACGAGGGGATTGTAGTCGCCTTTGCCTTGCTGGTGGATCGCAGTTCAGGCAAATTTCACCCTCCTGAACCGGTGGAATCCCTACTAACTTTGACAATCGAAATTTTTACCCCAGAATCCTGCCCGTTTTGCGCAAAAGGTCTACCTTTAGTTAAACCCGGAAGCGGACGTGCGAAAAAATAACTCCACCTTGGCGCTCTGTCCTTTAGCATCCGGAAGTAAAGGCAATGCCTATTGGATCGAGACCGGCAATATAACGTTTCTAATCGATTGCGGCATCTCCTACCGTCAGTTGAAGTTACGCGCGGACGCCATTGGACGTCGGCTTGACCAGATCGATCACATTTTCATCTCCCATGAGCACACCGATCACATCCAGGGACTGTACCAGTTTCTGAAGAAACACAATCCGGTTATCTGGGCGTCACGGGGAACCTTGCACTACCTGCGACCGTTTATTCCGGCAGGAGCGAAGGTGAGAATGCTTGACAGTCGCTTGGAGACTGTAGGTGAGGTTGAGGTTCGGGGTGTGCCGGTCAACCATGACGCCAGTCAGCCGATCGGATTCCATTTTAAATTTGACAATCTTTCTTTGGCAGTGATCACTGATCTGGGCAGGTGGGACAGCATCACCCTGGAAGCCGTCCGTCATGTCAATCTGCTGGTCTGCGAAGCCAACCATGATTTAGAAATGCTGTACAATGGTCCTTATCCGTTTTATCTGAAACAACGCATTGCTTCTCCATTTGGACACTTGAGCAACGAAGATGGCGCTAAACTGGCGGTTGAAGCGGTTCGTAGTGGAGCGAAAGAGATTATCCTGGGACACCTGAGCGAAATCAACAATTTGCCGGCTCTGGCGCTGGATGTTTTCGCCCGGACATTGGAG
>CAZCRQ010000337.1:0-3075 GCA_964501095.1 uncultured bacterium
CCAGAGAATAGCCATCTATCTATACTTCCTGCACAACAAGTAGTGCAGGGCACCCGTGTTTATAATTCAGGGCACCCGCTTATTATTCCCATCATTTATATCATTCTCATCCTGTATTTTTTACTGTCTATCCATTCTGTCATTCCCTATTTTCGCTCCCGAGTGTGGCGTTCCAGCTCTTCGCGGAACTTGGGATGGGCGATGGAGATGAGGAGTTTGGCGCGTTCCCGCAGAGTTTGAGCATAGAGGTTGACAGCGCCGTACTCGGTGACCACCCAGTGGACATCGGCGCGTGAGGTGACAACACCGGCGCCGGGTTTCAGTTGAGGCACGATGCGGCTGAACTCATCGTTTTTGGCAGTGGAAGGTAGAGCGATGATCGGTTTGCCGCCTTCGCTGCGCGCCGCGCCCCGGACAAAATCCACCTGACCGCCAAATCCACTGTACATTCGATGACCAATGCTGTCCGCACAGACTTGTCCGGTCAAGTCCACTTCAATTGCCGAATTGATGGCGATCATCTTCTTGTGCTGAGCGATTACGGCGATATCATTGGTGTATTCGGAGGGGCGAAATTCTATAATGGGATTATTATCGACAAAATTATACGTTTTTTGTGTTCCAAGCACAAAACTAGAGACTATTTTCCCGGGATGAAGGGTCTTCTTCTCGTTGGTGACGATCCCCTCCTCAACCAGATCGACAACACCATCGGAGAACATCTCGGTATGAATGCCAAGGTCTCTTTTTTCGCGCAGATGATAGAGCACCGCATCGGGGATAGTGCCGATGCCCATTTGCAGCGTGGAGCCGTCTTCGATCAGGTCGACAATGTTCTCCCCGATCTTCAGGGGAACCCGGGTCTTGGGATCATCGGGATCGAAGACAAACTGCGGCATTTCAATGATTTTTTCTTCAATTTCGACAAAATGATTGATTTTATTGACATGAATGAAGCTATCGCCCAGGGCGCGGGGCATCTTCGGATTGACTTGCGCAATGACAATTTTCGCGCTTTCCGCCGCAGCTTTGGTCGTCTCCACCCCGACACCGTAGCTACAGAATCCATGTTCGTCCGGCGGACTGACATGGATCAAAGCCGCATCGAGGGGGATGATCCCGCGGCGAAAGAGGGCAGGAATTTCTCCCAGAAAGATGCTCATCACATCAGCGCGCCCATCGTTCACCGCCTTTCGTACATTCTCCCCGATAAACAAGGCGCAATGACGGAAAATGCCTTTATATTCTGGTTCCACATAAGGAGCAGTCCCCATGGTCAGGAGGTGAATTACTTCGACATTTTTCAATTCATTTTTACGTTTTACCAGAGCATCGATCAACACTTGCGGTACAGCGCAGCCTGGATGTACATAAATCCGGTTTCCGCTGTGAATCTCCTTGACTGCCTGTTCAGCGCTGCAACGGAGGTCATGGTAACGAGCCAGCCATCTCATCGTAAAATTTCCTCGATCGGTTCATACGACGTATGGAAAGCGCGCGCAATTGTCTCACGTGCCACCTTACCCTCATAAAGATTCAATCCACTGCGTAACACCGGATTCTCCAACATCGCTTTTTTCGCTCCCTTCCTAATGATTTCGTAGAGAAATGGCAGCACCTGGTTTTGGAATCCGCGTGTGGAAGTGCGCGGAACGCTAGCCGGCATGTTTGGCACCGCGTAATGGACTACCCCCTCCTCGACATAGGTGGGATGGGAGAGGGTTGTCGGACGGCTGGTTTCTACGCTGCCCCCTTGGTCAATTGAAACATCGACGATGACGCTGCGCGGTTTCATCGAACGCACCATCTGACGGCTCACTACATGCGGAGTGGGGTAATCCTCGATCAGGATCGCACCGATCAGAACATCGACAAACCGGCAGAGTTTTTCGATATTGTGTTCGTTGATGACCGCGGTTTGCAAACGGCGTCCTAAAAGTCTGATGGCTTCACGCAATGGATTGACTCTCTTATCGATCAGAATCACCTGGGCACCGATGTCGAGTGCTTTCTCGGCTGCCGAGGCGCCTACCACCCCCGCTCCAACGATGCCGACGCAGGCTGGTGGTACACCAGGAATGCCGCCCATTAAAACACCGCGCCCCTCATGCTCAGCACAGAGGTAATGCGCAGCGACATGAACCGCCATCGCACCCGCGATCTCACTCATCACCCGACGCACTGGATGGACGCCATCGGGCTTCTGAATGTTTTCTAAACCAATGGCGGTGATCCCACGTTCCACTAAATTGTGGAACATCTCCTTGCGCGCCAGGGGAAGTTGGAGATAACTGACCAAAGTAAGTTCTTCCCGCATCATCGCACTTTCCTGAACTGTCGGGCTCAACACTTTGAACAACAGATCCGAGCGACGATAGACCTCTTCGGCGCTGTAAACGATTACCGCACCGTTTTGTTCGTACTCGCCATCCTTCCAACCTGCCCGCTCGCCCGCGCTATGTTCGACATAGACTGTTGTTCCCAGTTCCACCAGGGAACGCACGCCGTCGGGAGAGAGTGCCACTCGACGTTCATCGGTAAATATCTCACGCGGTATCCCAATGTTCATGCCTGGCTCCTTTTCGCTTCCGCCTGCTCCATAGTCTGCGAACGACAGACACCACCTTTACAACCTTTGATCGCATCATCTTCTACAGTAAATTTAAAAAAATTATCATGTCTGTGCTATGACTAAAACTTCCTTAATTTTCATCACGATTCTATTATCAATGTTGCTGCTGTCTTTCGGCTGTGCGGTATTTCAGCCGACTCCGAATGGTCAGACCTCCGCCTCTTCCGGAAAAGAGAGCGGCGGAAGAATTGCGCCAAACGTTGCTCCGATCTTTTAGGAATGCCAGTTTATGTCAGTGAAATAGATGGAAGTTTCAAAATTCAAGCGGGAGATTTTCTTAACTGAGAAGAAGCGGAATCTTTTCGACAGAAAGCGCTGGAAAAAGGATTTGTCGGTGCGTTTATTGTGAAGACACGGGTGAATAAGTAGTGCAGGGCACCCAATGAGGTTTTTTCCTTCTCGGACAGCCTGTTCCGCGGGAATAACAACGTACGGTGTAAACA
>CAZCRQ010000338.1:0-3058 GCA_964501095.1 uncultured bacterium
CCCCGCACCAGCTTTGACATGGATTTTTACTTGGTCGATAAACATTATGTTTATAATATAACAACATTATAAAACTACAATATTATACAATTAACAGAGATTCCTCATTTATTCAGAATGGCTATATAGCAGACATTTGAATAATTAGATATATATTATCTAAACAATTATATATTCGATTCCTTCAGCCAGCGGGCGACTTCACCGGCAAAATAGGTAAGAATAAAATCCGCACCAGCTCTTTTAAATGAAATCAGCGTCTCCAGGATCACCGCTTTCCGGTCGATCCAATCCTGACGCGCCGCGGCTTCAATCATTGAATACTCCCCCGAAACCTGATAGGCAGCCGTGACTCTCCCAAAGCGCTGTTTGACTTTCGTCAGCACATCCAGATAAGCCACACCGGGTTTGACCATAATCATATCGGCTCCTTCCGCCAGGTCAAGTTCGGCTTCCCGCAAGGCTTCCTCGACATTGGCAGGATCCATCTGGTAACCTTTGCGATCCCCGAACTGGGGAGCGGATTCCGCCGCTTGGCGAAAGGGTCCATAATAAGAGGAAGCGTATTTCACCGCATAAGATAAAATTGCAATTTGGAAAAAACCTGCCTCGTCAAGTGCTTTCCGTATCGCGGCGACACGACCGTCCATCATGTCCGATGGCGCAACAATATCGGCGCCGGCGCGCGCATAACAGACGGCACTCCTGCCTAAAAATTGCAATGTTGAATCGTTATCGACCTTTCCTTTGACAATAATCCCGCAGTGCCCGTGGCTGGTATACTCACAAAGACAGACATCTGCGATCACAATAAGCTCGGGCGTTTTCCCTTTGATCTCTCGGATCGCTTTGGGCACCACACCGTGATCATCCCAAGCCTCGCTCCCCTTATCATCCTTCACCCGAGCCAGACCGAAGAGAATTACACCAGGGATTCCCAGGTCATACAACGCGGCAGCTTCCTCCGCGGCTCGATCCGCAGAAAGATGATACTGCCCGGGCATACTAGGAATCTCACGTTTCACACCGTTTCCAGAAACAACAAAGAGCGGTTGGATCAGGTCGTTTACAGTTAATATGGTCTCTCTGACCAGGCGCCGCATCACGCTGGTTCGTCGCAGTCTTCGAGGACGGTCGATGGGGAAACTCATTGGAAATCCAGTTTACAATTATGCTAACGTTTCTGCAAGTTTTATAATCTTGGCAGGTTTCATTATGATTCCCTGATTTTTATGCCCGTTCATTTTGACAATCAAGGGTGATTCTAAGCGCAGGTGACGCACATTGGTATCCACGGTTTCCGCCGGATAGTCGATCAGCCATTCCCAATCGAGAAATCCATCGTTTTTATCCGGATTGACGGTAAAATAGCCAATCATCGAAGCGGTCAGATTTTGGAAGAAATGGGCGCCCTGGGAAGGTGTCACAGGAAAATCTTTAAATCCGGTTTCCACTATCACTTTCGATCCGCAGATCTGGTCCCAGGTGACCGGAATGCCAAGCCAGGGATCAGCAGAACCCCAGCGTCCGACTCCGATCAACAGATAGGGACGATCCTGCGCCATCAGCTTGGAATTGAAACGAGCCACCGCCTGGGCAACTTCTCTACTCTCAGAACGATTGAATTTTCGAATATCCACCACGACAATATCCTGGATTTCATCAATTTTTCCCAGACCGAGAACCTGAGTGCTGCGGCAAATCAGTTGTTCATCGGCGATATTGCCTATCTTCAGCTCTTCCAACTCATGTTTCAGTACCATGGGGCGGATTTGCAAAATAACAAATTCCTTTGGATTTCCATGAGAAGTAGACAAATTAACTGCAAATTCAATTTCTACTGGAGCACTCATGCCTCGGCTGCCCAATTGCAGGATAAAATCTATTATCTTAGCCAATGGAAAGAGATCATGTTTTAAAATTGGGGCAAAGGTGACCACACGTATTCCTTGGCGGGATAAACCGTCATACACCGCATCATTGTCAAATGAATAGACAGAACCCATCGAAGGCAGCGTTCCATCCCGCTCTGCAGTCTCCAAGCCAAAACTGGAGAGTTTCCAACTCCTCGATACGGAATCATCATTCCAGTTTTCTCCCACTTCCAAGGCATAGAATGTTTGTTGCGATTGGTTGAGAAAATCCTCCGTGACGCCAAATTGAATCAAATGCTTGGGGAATTTCGGACAGAAACGTAAAGCTTTTCCGCCTTCGACCACCGTCTGCCCAAGTCCCAGGGCGACACTGGCAACTCCATCCTCCGACTTCAATGGAGGTGTGGGATAAAAGTTATGTGACCGTCCAACACCGGCAAAATCAGGATAAAATCGTGATTGATGGCGAGTTCCCACGATCTTTTGAATGATCACCGCCATCTTCTCCTCCTCCAGACGATATACTGTCGTTCGAATATATCTTTTCGCACTGGTCAAGAAAGTAGAGGCGAACACTCGTTTGATCGCTTCGAGTAAGGAATGGAGTCGAAAATTGGCGTCAGGATGGTTATTCGGGATCATAAAGGTCTGGTAGATACCGGCAAATGGTTGATATTGCGAGTCTTCGAGTAAACTGGAGGAGCGCACCGCCAAGGGGTGTTTTACTCGTTCAATGAACTGTTCGAGATCACGTCGGGCATCCTCGGGAAACTTTGCTGTCAGGAAACGTCGCAAAATATCTGCGTCATCTTCAGATTTAAGCGCAAAATCTTTTAAATCGTTTATTTCAAGAAACCGATCAAAGATGTCAGTCGCCAGTACGATAGTGGAGGGAATAGTGATATGTACTCCTTCAACCTTGTCGCATACTTTGAATGTCTCCAATAAATGACGAACGAAAGCCAATCCTCGGGCTTTACCCCCCATCGAACCGCCGCCGATGCGGGCGAAGCTGTTGGGAGTTTCAAAAATATCCGGATCGTAATCGGCGACAACGCCGCGACTTCGTTCCAGGCGAAACTCTCTCAAGGAGTCAATGATGTATTTTCGCAGCTCGGCGCTGGAGGAAAAATCCGAGACCTTGCCGGGACGCAATTTATTGGCGAGGGCAAATTCTGTACGTG
>CAZCRQ010000339.1:0-3048 GCA_964501095.1 uncultured bacterium
TTTATAACCACGGTACTATAGTGTAAAGATACTATGTCGATTCCCCCAGCGATTGAACTGGAAAGGACTTTACCAGAGGGTGAGAGCAGAAATAGAGTGTCCGACGGTGATGGTCGAAAAAGGAAGCAGCCGGCGACAACCCCATCCGGTTTAAACGATGAAGCAAATGGAGGATGATTCGTTATAAACAATGTGTCTTGCAAAGATAAAGGTGGAATCTCTGGAATCCGCATCATTCGTGGATCATGATTCAATCGGATCAGACAGCCGCTGAGATCATACCCCCCCACCGAATTATGAGAGATCGGGATCAGGATGCTCTCAGTGTTTTCATGCCCCAACATTGACCCGAAATGGATCCCTTCCTCGAGTTGGTCGCGATCGACAACACGGATACTCGGTGCAGAAATTTGTAGTGTTGCAAATTCCAACTTGCCTGCCGCTGGAAGCCAAGAGCGTTCCTGACGGTATTCCGTGATTTCAATAAAATAATAGAATGGAGATTGACAATTCTCCAAAGTTATTTTCCTGGAATAAGTCAGATCGCCGGCAATTTCATCCCCGCTGCTTCCGTTGTCATAGAGATGAAACATTGCCTCTTCATAATTATGGTCGATGAACCAAATCGAAACATCCAGAGGGCTTTCCTCCATTTCCACTTCGATATTGATGGTATCCGTTGGAGCAAGAAGATATTCCGGTACAATTGTCACGTTTTTAATATATGTACGATTGAAAAGGTCGATTCCCATTAACGCTTCACGACGTTCATGCGTGAATTGAATGATGGCATCATCCTGAAGCTCGAAGGTTTCATTGTTTTCTCGCTTGAATGTGTCGAGATAAACATCATGCCTGATTTGGTTAAAAACCTCTGGGATTAAAGAACGCAGGGAATCAAATCCCTCTGTAACATACCATTCCACACGGTCGCGCATCATTTGGGCGTAATGTGGATTCTCAATGATCCTCTGGAAAAGACCCTGCTGATTAAGATGGGTGAATAGAGTACGGATGGAAGCGAATGGATCCTGGTTGCCCTCCCAGTTCACACCTAGAGTCGCATCGCAATCCCAGGGAATGAGGGTGTAACGATGATCATTTTCCTCGTGGATGTAGAAGTTCTTAGTGAATCCATCATAGTTGCTGATTGCATAAGTGAAAGCAAAATAGTTAATAATATTATCGACATTAACTATTTGATCAATACTTCTCGCCATCGTTTCCCAATCGGCGTAATTGAAGAAAGCGAGCCGATTTTGCAAGGTGTCCAGAGCGCTGCAGGGAATGATTTTCGGTTCATAAATATCCGTCAGAAGTCGGTAATCAAGCAACGGCGCGAATCGGGCGCAATGTCTGGAAGATTTAAACAGTGCTCCTTCGGCAGAAATACCACGTCGGTGAAAAAATAACTCGTCTATCTGCTCGATTTCAAGATAAACTCCATTGAATGTATGATTCACTTTTAATGAGACAAATCTTGATAACGATGCTAATAAACCTCCATAATCAGCCAACCGCAGGCAGAGATGATTGCGCATTAAAGAGGGATCGCGGTATTCAGCATTCAAATTGAGTTCATGTTCCCCAGCAGGACCTTCGTCATCGAATTGAATTTTCCAAGATCTTTTTGGGAGTTGACGCGATGTCGAACCCCTATAGCGCACTTTGCAAGGATATACAACATTCTGAAAGTGAAACTCAGCAGGGTATGTTCGATCTGAGGTTGGATCGGCGTTCAATAATTCCCAATATGCTGGATCTATTATGATCTCATACAACGGCAGAGTTAATTCCTGTGATTCTGCGTCGAGATTTAAAAGTATAATACATATTATGATGAGAAAAACAGTAATGGAATGATGAAGCATTGTCTGAACCTATATAATTTACAAATATAACTTCAATAACTATTCTTATGATATTGTACCTCGCTATTTAAGATAGTCGCATGTGCGTCCCGCCCGTGTCATGGGCGGGACACACATGCTGCATAAAGTAACGGTAGCTATCCCCAACTGACATCTCGTTTTGGCTAACATGAACTACCATATATCCCATTAAAATGGCGATTATTTCACCAGTACCACCTTCCTCAACATGTCCATCTTCCCCGGCACTGAAGCGCGAATGAAATAAATCCCACTGGCGAAAGAATCAGCTTGGAAAGTTACTGTATGATGTCCGGCGGCAAATTGACCTTCTGCAATAACAGCTACCTTCTCGCCTAGCAGGTTGAAGACCGTCACCTGTAACTCGGAGGTTTGCGGCAAGGAAATGGCAATCGTCGTCATCGGATTAAAGGGATTCGGATAGATCGAAGTGATCTCATAACTCTCCGGCAGAATGGATTCGGAGGCGGTCATGAATATCTTGGCGTAAGCGCCAAAGGCAAAAGTCCCTTGACGGTTCACGGCGATCGCCTGTCCAGCTTTATCCAGCACCTTGACAGTTATCGCATCGCCTGGAGTAAATCCGTCAACATCATACTCCGGCACACCTTCCCAGGCGATCACTGGAGTAAACACGTGATCCTCGATAACCGCAGCTTTTCCGACCAGCAAATTGCCATCAAACACCTCGATCAGTGCCGGCTCGAGCGAGGATAATGTTTGATCCAGCGAGACCAGGAGTGGATAAGGCAAGCCGGTGGGTTCGGGCGCATCGGAGATCGCTGGGATTACGAGGGGAGCTTCCGTAACCGTCAAGAGCCCCCCGCCCAAGGGCGGATAATTGAAGGTCACCTCATGGTGGACAATGATCATATACCCTTCGCCAGGAGTCATATTTCCCAGCGTGTTGACGAGATCGGGGATCCACATCCGTCCACTGTCATTGATGATGATAACAATTTCAGTGCTGATTTCCGCCAGGGCAGTCATCACCGACACCGGCTGATCATAAGGATACCCAAGCCAGTTCCACGGTCCAGCGGTGATGTGGTAGGTGACCAGTTCAGGATCGATGGGGTCACCGATAAGGACAAATTCCGATGCGGCGTTGCAGAAGAGACGATACCCCTGAGCGATGTCGATATTGCCGATGGTG
>CAZCRQ010000340.1:0-3048 GCA_964501095.1 uncultured bacterium
GGCGGGGACGCCTACGCTACCGACGCGAGGGGTAGCGTAAGCCTCCGTGCTTGCGGTTCCTCCGGCTTGCGAATCCTCCGTGCTTGCGATTCCTCCGTGCTTGCGAATCTCCGCAGGCGGGGACGCCTACACTACCACTTATTTGCTCTCATCCAGCATTGGGGAGAGTTTTTGCAATCGCTGCCGGGAATCCTCAAGGTGAATTTCACCTTCGACAACGGTAAAGAGCCACATATCGAGCGCGACTCTTCGGTCTGGGGCAAAATGCTGTATACCCCCACCCAAGGACACTTTTTGCAAGCTGCGTACAGCATCGGCGACTGTCCCAACGTTTGGGGGTCCATCCAATAGGGGGCTTAGCAAAATCGAAGCAGAATCATACCCACGCACCTGCCAAAGTCCAGGTGCCATTCCATGCTGCTTATAGATATAAAGTGAGAGTTCCGGATAATTTTCTTCCAGGTTGCTCACATTGTATGAAGAGGTAAAGATCAGATCATTGGTATACTGACGGTGACGATATAGTTCATCAGGTTCGTTCCAGGCGGAGTTGCCGAAACACTGGGTTTTAAAGTTATAGAAGGCGAACTGCGGGGCGAACAGTTCAATCCCGCCGGGTTCGATAGGAAGGTATATTCCGTCGATCGCCTTCAACTCGATATCGTTGGAGTCAAGGGCGCCGGATTTGAACAACGGTGTCAGACGGATGTCCTGAAGATGTTCTCTCCAATACCTATCGATCAGGTCTTTATGGATTTCCCATCTGGAGCGCAACAGGGAGTCGATGAATCCGGCGGCAAAAATTCTGTCGGAGAGATTGAGATGAAAAAGGCTGTCCGTAAGTTTCGAGGAGAAAAGACTATCGGCAAACTCACGTTTAAAACCTATCTCACGTATCCTGAGAAACTGACGGTTAAGGCTGATGTCCTGCTCCGGGAAATACCATTCCAAAGCGAGGAGTTCAGTCATTTGGCGATTTTCCAGGATACTGGTGAATCCGGAGGCATTTTCCTGCCCCATCGGTGTGACCGGTGCGATGACGGCAAAGGTTCTCAAGTGTAAAGAATCCACTGCATAAATCGCCGCCAACTCCCCCTCACGATACCAATCCGCTTCCGGCTGCACGGTTGTTGGACCGATGGCGTATAAACCGGGTCGGCGCTGTCCGGGTAAAATTGTCGGAATCCCATGAGCTTGCGCCTCCACTGTAATCGCCATCGCCTCACTCTCAGGTCCGTAAATGATCAATCCCAGAATTCCGTCTCTCCGGATCATCTCCCTGGCGGCCAACACCCCAACCACGGTGTTCGAGGGGATAATACGCGACACAATCTGAATCGTTTGCTCAGGTTCCTGGCTTTGGCTTCCCGATAATTCCCTGCCATGCTTTTCCGCCGCCGCGCGAACGCCATCAATCAGGTTTAAACCCTTTGTCGAATCAGGCGCCTCTCCAGTTGTAGGAGATAATTGAAAAATAACTCCGATGGTAGCATAAGCCTCCGTGCTTGCGAACAGATCAACTTTATTTAATGAGGCGTCGCTCAAGGCGGATTTACAATTTTCACTGCGCGCCAGGTCTTGAAGCGTCTCAAGACAATAAAGCGCTGGTCCATCGGCAAGCTCTTTCAGCTTTTCCTTCGCCAGATTTAATGTATTTCCTTCCGGATTTAAATTCAGGCAGTCAACAAGTTCCAGAGCGGCGGCATAACTATCGCCGCGAGCCTGGAACACCGCCGCGAAAAGATAATGGCACTGCGCCGCAATGGCATGATCCGGATTCATCTCTAAAACACGGTTCACTCGGACGATTGTCTTGTCGGTTCGTTTCAACGCTAATTCACACCGCGCCGCCAACAACTCCGCTGTTATTATATATGGTCCACTCTCTGTCATCTCCAGATAGGCTTCCAATTCACTCAGTGCTCGTGCCGGTTCACCATGCTCAAGATGTTGAACAGCGATCCGCAACTTGATCGGCTCGATTGGCTCCCCAGCTCGGGAGCTGATTACGGTGAGTAGAAGAACTAGTATGTAAGTTGCTATTTTCATGGTGTTTAGGCTTCAGGCTACAGGCTTTGGGCTTCGGGCTTTTGATACTGACTTGACATTAGGATTTTAGATCCTTATTATCTAACCGGAGCCTTTGGTGACGTGAGTTGCCATTGGCTTTTTCTCTTTCAACATTTCTCTCCCAAATCATCAATAAACTTAATGCCACTTACTCCAATTTTTTCTTTACTTCGGTAAATTATCCGAGATAATTTTTTTGCATAAGGCACAATTTCGGTTCTAGTAGGCTTGGTAATCTTACTTGACCTGTATCCCCAGTTTATTATATATGCAAAGATATCGCTAATCTGGATCATCGCTGTCAAATCGCTGTGAACGAAAAAAGGAGAAGGTATAACTCGTGACGAGCGTTCCTTTCCTTTTTCCGTTTTTATAAAATAATTGCCGACTTGATCAAGAAGCAAACGTGCCTGTGCTTTTTCGATTTCATCGAAAACAATTATTCCTTGTCCTCGGTTAGGATCTTCGTTGAGATAATAATAGAACCTCTCAAATAAAAAGACATAATCTTTTCTAAGGTAATCAGTTCTTACTTTTCTATCCATTAAAGCATTTAAATCGATTACTGAGGCAAATAATCGTAAATCGTATTGTATCGCGGTCTCGATTAAATCATCAACGAATTTTAAAGAAGCTCTACCGAATGCAGTCAATTTTTCCGCAGTAGGATTTTCCGGTTTTATTAGCAAGGAGACTACCAAATTTGCGTATTCTTCTTTGATAACCACCTGTTGTTGTGCGAGACGGAACCTTTTCGAACTTAACAATGCATTACCTTTAAGTTCTGCTTTATATTTAGAAAGTTCGCAACCAAAATGATTTATTTGTAGTTGATATATTGTTTGCACACATTTCCAAAGGTCTTTTTCATGAATTGCAGTTGCTGCCAACACCATGTAGGGGGCTTTTTTCCCATCGTGACCACTTTCATCAATGAAGAAAAACATAGCATATCTAACTATTTATTTTAAATATTTA
>CAZCRQ010000341.1:0-3047 GCA_964501095.1 uncultured bacterium
GATATTTTCAGAGACGATCATGAAATCCGAACGATGGGAAGATAATTCGTCGCTAACCTGTGGCAGCAGGCGGCGTGGGAGACGCCAGGACGAAGGACTCCGCACGGTTGACCTCAATAATTTTATCGGAAGTTTAAGACAAAACTTGAGAGTTAAGGGAGATTCGTCATGAGCGATACAGCCTTACTCTCAGTTGTAAATATGGGATTAAGTTTCCTTGGAAGAAACACAGCGGTGTCCAAACGATTGGGCGCAGCGGAATCCAACAACATTTCCTTTTATGAAGCTGACCAATCCGACCGCGATTCGCATGAAATCGGCAAGTTCCGCGGCATAAATCCTTCCTCACCTTTCTACACCCAGCCAATCGGTAAATTTCGTGGGATTTACCAACAGCCTAAATCGTATAACAGCCATTACGATCCTCTTGTGGCGCGGCAACCCGCCTCACGACTTGAATATATATTGGATTTCTTCGGCATTCGACTTGAGACGAAGACATCGGAAACAGAAGCGGTGGAGAATCAGCGTCTTACCGAACCTGACGATCGTGTGTACCTGAACACTGACAATGCGATTTATGACTTGCTTACCGAACCTGGCGATTTAAATGAAGCATACGTTAATGTAGATGAGACTCCTGGTCAGACTCAGGAGGATGAGCTGGCAGCATTTACAGAAGAGGTGATCGATCACGGGATTGAGAATTCCACTTGGCGCGCTCACCCCGATCTGGCGCGTTTGATCCTGGAAAATCGCGGCGAGCTAGCGGATAAGTTAGAAGAATCCGAAAATTTGCGCGATTTAATTACAACTTCCCCGGATGAGGTACTGCTGGAAGCCAGCCGGGAACGAGTACGTGAACAAGTCAGCGAAAAGCTGAAAAACTCCGCCGATATCCTTGATCAGGATTTCCTCGAGGAGTACCCATTAGTCGCATTGAGACTACTTGAACGTCCCGATTTGGTGAGTTGGGTGGAGGAAAACCGCGATAATGCCTTGCAACTGCGCGCCGATGCGGGACGGATAACAAAAGAGATGCAGGATCGCCTGGCTGAGGAAGCTGATTCTTTAGTCCAGAATTTACCTTTCACTGAGGATTTTTTTGCCGCCAATCCAAACCTGGCGGAAGCAGTTTGGGCGGATACCCTCACCGGATACGACCAATCCATCGGAACCTGGCTGGAATCGAAGGCCTCGCTTCTTCCGGAGGATGCCAATATGGTTGCCTTGGCGTCGGGTTATTGGGCGGATCGTGCGAAAACTGCCACTGGCGGAGCAGGAACCATTCCAGAGCATCTGTTTGACAATAATCCGCCACTGTCGATGATGGCGGCATTAGACCAGGATGTCGCAGATTCCCTTGCTGCAGAAGCGACTGCAATCCAGACCATGTATCCCTTAAAAACTTCCACTAGTTTGCCAGTTCTCGCTTATCGCGCCTTTGGGCTCGGTTTAGGGAATCGGTATTATGGTGATTATCAGAGGGTGGCGTGATGAAATCAATCCCGGTCAACCAAGCGTTGATTCCCCGTAAAAATATCAGTGACCGGGGATGGAGAAACAATTATGAGGAAGATGCAGCTACATCGGCATTTACCTCGTATGCTCCGCCGGGGGCGTCGATTCGTGCCCAAGTAAAAGCGCTGCCACTCGATGACAAGGTGCAGTCGATAATGGGTGCCGAGAAGGAAAATTTCCCCCATGCTTCAACTCGACTTAGCATACAGCATCCATCCGATCAGGTGGTAGTACTTCGCATTGAGACCCTGGTGACTTTTCAAAGCCCCTTATCTCTTCCGGGAATGAAAATAGAAACAACCGCCTTATTTGATTCGAAGGAGTAGATAGCCATGAATTTCCGTGGAGTAGCAGCAAATCCTGTTTTGGGGTGGCAGGCATCCATAGGCAAGGATTTTCTGGAATTTCAAAGTGCTCTGAAAAAATTGAATAATGGTAACCTGATGTTGCAAGTATCGATTGAAATTCCACAAAAACTAGCAAACCTGGCGATCCAGAAAGACATGACTCTAATCTCACCTTCAGATAAAGATTCAAGACAAACACTTGGTAGAGGTATCGATATGTATTTATAACTGGAGCTGATAATGATCGAATCAATTGCAAATAGAAAGGATTTTTTAATCACCCCCCAGTTTCAATTCCTGGAGAGAGATGTCGAGGAATTGTCGAGAGCATACGAAATAGGGGAAGTGGAGAGGTTTAAAAAAAGGGAAGAATTGGCGGAGACGGAGCCGGATGCAGAGAAGCTGGAAGCCTCGGAAACGAAAAAGGATAATTTTACCCCGACTCCGTTGTCGGGAGTGGCACCGTCAGTTTGGGATGAGGAATCGGTCTCTCGTCCCTATATCCCTGCAAAAGATGAGATTGACGCCACCGCACCGAAAAATATCGAAGATCGGGTAAAACCTCAAAAGCAGATGAATTTCACCGAAAATAATTTGCGAATTGAAACCGAGAAAGAAAAGACGATGAATTCCGTGGATATCTATGCCTAGTGGTGTAACGTTCTTTAACCTATTGTAATCCTGCAATGATCTGCGCCAGCATTTGCGGTACGAGATTCGCCTGAGTAAGAATCGCGGTGTTTGGTCAATCGCTTCCTGCGCGGTTTCCATCTCGCTTAGATCCAAACCCTTCAATCCAAGCGCTTCGGCGGTGACATTCGCATAATCAATATAGTAGTAATCCTCACCGGATTCGTTATAGGTACCGATATGAACCTTCAATTGATCCTCCCCACTCGAGGATAGCAGGTACAGTCCATTATAGTTGGTGCTCAAGGCGATCCGGTCAATAACCAATGAGTTTGTTTTTCCTTGAAACCAGGCTTCAACTTCAAACTTCGGATTCCATTGCCGCATCGTGAAAAATGCCGTATACTTTGCCTGAATAGTCCACCGTAGCACGGGCGTCCCGCCCGCGTCATGAGCGTCCCACCCATGTCATGAGCGTCCCGCCCGCGTCATGGGCGTCCCGCCCGTGTCATGGGCGAGACGCCCATGCTACGCTGGTATCAGCCGAGG
>CAZCRQ010000342.1:0-3016 GCA_964501095.1 uncultured bacterium
GGAACATTTAGTCACTCAATCTAATAGATGTGAGTAAGAGACAGGGCTTCAGGCGGGTGCTACGAAGCAGCCCGCGGAGGCGGGCAATTGATAGTTTCAACTTAAGCTCGCTTTAACTGGATGAAACTGAATTTGTTTAATCTCAGAGAGGTGAGTACACACCGACAGGCAGCGGCAAGTGTCCCTACCCACCAAAAATGTGTAAACAATTGTAATTGTTTACACATTTACTATTGAAACCTCTGATCCCCATGCAGGGGTGCCTGGGGCTACTCCGATTTGGCTGGGAATGATGCCCAAATAAACATTTATATAACTAAAAAAGATCATCCAACTCATCTTTTCCCCCGGGCATTTTGCCATACTTCTGCAGATGTAGCTGGATCAGCTCACTCTCCCTCTTCGTAAACATCGGATCTTCGATCAATTTGACCTTTTTACCAGAGCCCTGCTCGAGATCAGCGGAAAATTCCTCGATCCACTCTGAGGCTAACGCGCGAATGTTATTAACCCCTTTTATTCTTAAAACTTCACCAGATTTGTCCGCCAGTATCATCACCCCGGGCGTTTCCGGGACAGTATTAAGCAAATCAGCGGAGAACTTCATCCATACTTCCGGAGGGAGAACCGGGGGCGAAATCATCAGTCGGATGTTGCAACGCAGGCAGCGGTTCGCCGCCGCCAACGCCTGCACAAGATCAAAGGTGCGCTCGACCGGTTTGAAATGACGGATTCGCTCACCGGCATTTTCACGAGTCGGCTCCAGGCGCCGATCCAACTTCACCGAAGCGACATCGAATGTCTCCACACAACCCGTATCGAACTCCAGATTCCCGTCACCACCGAGGAATCGGTCGATGGCAGCCGCCGCACGTTTTCCCGAAGCGATCGCCTCGACGATTGAGGAGGGACCATGCACCAGGTCTCCCGCGCCGAAAAAGCCGGGCAACCAAGTCTCCACCGATTCCGCTTCCGGAGGCAGCAGCCCGCGGTCGTTCAAAGCCTTCCCGACTTCCGCTCTAAACGCCGCTCGGTCGCTCTCCTGTCCCACTGCCAGGATGATCCAATTTGCCTCCCGTCGAATACGCTTCCCTTCGACAAATTGTGGAGAAAAATGCCCTTGCTCATCGTAAACTCGTGAACAAAATACGAACTCCCCAGCGACGAGATGTCCCTCCTCACCGATGAAACGAGACGGTCCCCATCCGAATGTACAGATGATCCCTTCTTCCACCGCGAGTTTCACCTCCTCGGGATGCGCGGGGAGTTCCACTTCCTGTTCCAGAGAAATTACTTCTACTTGTGAGGCACCATGCCGCAGCGCTGCCCGTGCGGTGTCCATCGCCACGCCTCCGCCGCCAACTACGATCACCTTGCCGGTCAAATCGATCCGCTCGCCGGAAACCGACGCCCGCAGAAAGTCGATCCCCCAGAGTACACCGACAAGATCGACTCCCTCCACTTCGATCTTCTTGCTCTTCGGAGTGCCCAGCGCCAGCAGGACAGCATCATAACCGAATTCGCGCAGGGCGTGAGGGTCAAGGTTCTCGCCGAGACGCATTCGTCCCTGAAACTCAATATCCAATTCATCAAGAAATTTTAAATCCCGTTCGAGCGCTTCTTCAGGAAGACGAAACCTTGGAATCGCGGTTCGGAGAAAGCCGCCGGGTTTCTCTTCAGCGTCGAACAGGGTCACTTTGTGCCCTTTTATTCCGAGCGCCCAGGCGGCGGAAAGTCCCGCTGCTCCGGCGCCGATTATCGCCACCCGCCTACCGGTCTCTTTTTGACGTTGAGGACTCGGATAAGGTTTCTCAGAATCGAAAATGAAACGTTTCAGATCGCAAATCGCCACCGGCTGGTCGAGCAACCCTCGGCGACAATGATCCTCGCAGGGATGAAAGCAGGCATACCCCAGGGAGGCGGGAAGAGGAATCTTGTTGACAATTATATGTCTTGCTGCTTCCAAATCATTTTCCGCGATCTTGCGGACATATTGAGGAATGTCGATCCCAGCGGGGCAGGCATTTGTGCAAGGGAGGGGAGCGTCACGGGTTGGGACTTCCACGCCTTCACGGTCGCGCAGGGCTCCGGTCGGGCAGATCTCGACACAAGCGCCGCAGAAACGGCATTCCGCTTCCGGCATCTCGCCCGGCTTTTTCGTCCCGACAATAAAACGGTCGCCGACAAGCACCGCGCCCAAAACATCCGCTTTGGCGATGTCATGGCACGCGCGGACACATTTCAGACAGCCGATACAAAGCGAATAATCACGGATGAAGAGCGCATCTTTGAGGATAATCTTTTCTTTCGGCGGCTTATAAGGCGGCAAATCTGTTGGATATCCGATATAATCGGCAACTTTTCCCAGTTCACATAGTCCAAGTAAAATACAACAGCGTTCCGCCTCCGGCACGTTCATCGAGCATTGCGAACGGCTGCAGCCTTCACGTTGCTCACAGAGCAGGCAGGCGTGGGGATGGTCGGCGAAAATGCGCTTCAATGCCTGCTGACGTGCTTCTGTCAGTTCATCGCTGATTGATGTAACCTTCATTCCATCGCTGACTTTGAATCGACATGCCGGAACCGGATCGTCCTTCCCCTCGAGGCGTACTTTACAGAGTCCACAGCCTTTCGCTTCAGCTTCGAGAACAGTCTCCCCGCTGTGAGTTCCGTGCCACTCCTTCACGCCCTGATAAACTACAGCCTCGAGTTTCATGTCTTTCAAACTAGAGATCGACTGATGGGCACAGAGATGGGGGATGTAAACACCTGCTTTCAAGGCAGCGAAAAGGATTGAGGTGTCTTTTTCGACGAAATACTCTTTACCATCTATATGTATATTTATTGTTTCCATTTGTTTATTTATTTAAACATTAACCTTAGGTTTTATAATTTATCTTTAGACTTTCATTTTTGGTTTTTAATGTTGTGCATTGATCACACCTCCGCAAGCACGGAGGCTTACGCTACCCCTCACACAACTTTCGCAAGCACGGAGGCTTACGCTACCCCTCAC
>CAZCRQ010000343.1:0-3006 GCA_964501095.1 uncultured bacterium
GTTCATTCATGGTCAGAGTAGAAATTCCCCAACCAAATAAAAATCGAACAATTCTGATTACTTTCGGTACTGCTCCTATTCCAAGATCAGATTCTGCTGCAGAAAAACATGCCTTTGTGTTGGACTTTTATGAGATTCTTAGGATAGATAGATCTTTTAAAGAGGTTAATCTGAAAGAGGAAATACGAAAGTCACACGAGAATATAGTTACTGCTTTTGAAGACAGTATCACAGACAAGCTTCGCGATCTGTTCGATCCGGAGGATAAACTATGAGTGACACTGAAGTATTTCGTGAACACAATTATAATAATTCAATGTTATCTTTGGATTCTCAGAAAGTGATCAAACCTGTTTGGGATCTGTCTATATACTTTGAGGGATCTGATCACTCTATTTCATATCAACAAATCGAAGTAATAGTTAAACCAGATCCTTTAAAACAGCGTTTTCAGCATCTTGCAAAGACATGGCGGGATGAATGTGCACATCTTTCATCAATAAGAGAAACGGCTTTACATCCTGCATATCAACAAATCATTGGAATGGGTAAAGCTGCCCTTCCATTCATTCTTGAAGAACTGAAGAGGGAACCCAATCACTGGTTTTGGGCTCTTCGCGCGATTACGCAGGAGAATCCCGTATCCCAAGAGCACCAAGGAGACGTTTCTGAGATGGTTAGTGACTGGCTGCGTTGGGCTGAAACAGAAGGTATTAGGTAGTGAACTATGATTTAGAGCTTCTGTTTCCGCGACTTCACGGAGTACAGTATGAAATCACCAGCCCTGCGGCGCCAGATTACAATTGCATCGCCTGGGCAGCAGGAGATACTTCCAGATGGTGGGAACCAGACCCATTTGAAATTTATTATTGGCCTAAAGATGTTCCACGACTTCCAACTTTAGAATCTTATTCTCAAACTTTTCAAACACTCGGATTTGATGTTTGTGAGGATCCAGATTTCGATCTAAAATGGGAGAAAGTGGCAATTTTCACCGGATCTGATGGTATTCCTACCCACGCTGCCAGACAACTATCGGATGGAACATGGACAAGCAAACTCGGGCAATTAGAGGATATTAAACATCCTAATCTTAGCAATGTGAGTGGAAGGGCTTATGGTGAAGTAACTTTGATCCTTCGTCGCCCAAAAGTTGGATAAAATTTCGCTTACTTCAGAGGGAATGATTTAAAAACATAGACTTAGGTGTCAGCCAAGGACTGTTGACACCATTTCCATGAGTTCAGACCGATGAGAACCGGATCGCTAATTCTGTTGTTTATTCTCTTGACTTTTGTCTCCTCAGCTCAGACTACTGGGGAAGGAGGGGAAATCTCCCCCGAGAATGTTGATGACTCTGAAGTTCAGGTGGTAAGTGAACTTGAGCTGGAACGCGGCATTTCCGAGCGTCTGGAACACATGCTTCAACCCTTGATTGGTCCTACAGTAGTTGTAGTCGATCTCAGTTTGTCCTCGACACCGGTAGAGCTGCGCGGATTTCGTTACAGCCGATCACAGAGTTTGCCCGGGCTGCCGGTGTCGGTGAGTGAATCGGCGGAGCCGGGAGCGAAAGACTTTGTCGAAATCACCAAAATCATCATCCGGGTGTTTGTCTCTGAGAAGATGAAGGATGAGGAGATCGACCGAATCACCGAGATGATTCCCCTTTGGGTGCGTCTCAATTACGCTCGCGGCGACCAGATACTGGTCGAACAGGTTCCCTTTGTCAATCCTCCGATGACCCTGGTACAATTTTTACTCAGTTGGCGGGCTGTTACGGTTGCTGCTATAGGATTCTTTATCTTGATGGTCTTTCTAATTATTTTTTACACTTTGATCAATCCCATGCGATTCGTTCGTGACTCCAAGGGCAGAGTGCACTCTGTCACCAATGCTGGAATTTCAGGACCCCTGTCGGCGGAAAGTGTCGCTCAGCTTCTAAGTTCATCTTCCACTGCTCAGGACAATTCAACGTCGGACCGAACCAAAGGAAGAAAGAGCCCAGGCGGTGATGAGGCGATGGGGATGATGCCATCCAACATGCTGACATTGCCTGAAGGCGAGATTGGAGTACGGATCGTTCGTGACAGTGATTCCAAACGATCCTTGGGGGTGTTGTCAAAAATCCGCAATATGCCAATGGATAGCTTGAATAAATTACTGGATGGTGAGAATGCTGAAACCATCGCCTTCGCTCTCCAATTGGCGCCATCCAACTTTGTCGCCGATTACTTGACCAGTCTGCATGAAACCACACGCATAAGGATCATTGCCGCCTGGAATGAACTAAAAAACCTGGATTCGGAATCGATGAAATCCATCATCGATGCCCTGCGTGCTAAAGTGGAATCCAGCGGGAATATTCTCGATTACTTACCCGCTGCGGCAGAACGTTTTGCTGACATTATAAACAGTGCCTCGAACCAGCAGGCGAGGCAGCTCTTCGAGATTATCCGGCAAACCAATCCCCAACTCGCTCTGGAGGTGCGACTGAAAGTCTTCTTCATCGATGATCTCGCAACCCTTGAAGATGCCGCTTTACGCCGGGTACTGGTCAACATCCCACGAAATATACTGGCAATTCTGCTCCATGACTGTCCAAATGAAATACGTGAAAAGATCTATTCATCGCTCTCGCCGCGTATGGCAAATATGGTTCGCGAAGAGATGGCGCTGGTTTCCAATATCACTCCGGAGATGGCGATGCAGGCAAAAACGCAACTGATCATGAGCTTTAGAAAAGCACAAGGGGTAACTAAGACTGAACGAGTTTAAATGTATGGGTAACGTACGAAGAGGGGTAGCGTAGGCGTCCCCGCCTGCGAGATTTATCAAATGCACCTTGAATCGCGGGTGCCCTGCACTACTTGTTGTGCAGGGTGATGAAACGACCTGTTTATATTTCCTGCACAACAAGTAGTGCAGGGCACCCATCTGGGAGTCAAATTGCAAACACCGAATCGCAAGCACGGAGGCTTACGCTACCCCGCGTAGCGTAGGCGTCCC
>CAZCRQ010000344.1:0-3004 GCA_964501095.1 uncultured bacterium
AATAACACTAAAACATACTGTTACCCGTACAATTACAAATTTGCTGTCTTGTCTGAAAGTTGAGTATTGGCTATCTTACCACTCGAAAAAACAGGTTTCCACTAAAGAGAAGAGGGAGTTATGTCTGCAACCATAAAAGACTCATTCGGCGCCAAGTCAACGCTGAAAACCCGTGAAGGATCGTTAATCTACTGGCGTCTGGAGGTGTTGGAAAAACAGGGTATCGGGACAATTTCGCGCCTGCCCTATTCGATCCGCGTGCTGCTGGAGAATGTGTTGCGCAACAATGACGGTTTCGCCTTCACCGACGACCATGTTCGGGAGTTGGCGAATTGGCGGGCGGAATCACCGGTGGAATCCGAGCTGCCTTTTATGCCGGCGCGGGTGATACTTCAGGATTTCACCGGGGTTCCCGCGGTGGTCGATCTGGCAGCATTGCGCAGCGCGATGAAACGGCTGGGCGGCGATCCGAAGAAGATCAATCCCCTGGTGCCGGTCGACTTGGTGATCGACCACTCGGTACAGGTGGATCATTTCGGAACCAGCTCGGCACTGCGCGAGAACACTGAGATTGAATTCTTACGCAACCGCGAGCGCTATGAATTTCTCCGTTGGGGAGCGACCGCATTCAACAATTTCCGCGTTGTCCCTCCCGCCACCGGCATCGTGCACCAGGTTAATTTGGAGTTTCTCGCCAAGTGCATAATGACGGGCAAACTGAATGGCAAAACGGTTGTTTACCCGGACACCGTGGTTGGAACCGACAGCCATACTACGATGATCAATGGTCTGGGCGTAGTTGGTTGGGGAGTCGGCGGGATCGAGGCGGAAGCCGTGATGCTCGGGCAGCCGATCTACATGCTCACTCCGGAAGTTGTCGGGGTACGGATAACCGGAGCGATCAAAGAAGGCGCCACCGCCACCGATGTCACCCTCACTGTGGTGCAGATGCTGCGTCAACATGGAGTAGTCGGGAAATTCGTCGAGTTTTTCGGTCCCGGTTTAAGCAACCTGACACTTGCCGACCGGGCAACTATCGCCAATATGTGTCCCGAATACGGCGCAACGATCGGCTTTTTCCCGGTCGATGGTGAAACCCTGAAATACCTGAGATTCTCCGGCAGAACCGAAATTGAAGTCGCACGCGTGGAATCATATTGCAAGGAGAATACGCTCTTCCGCACCGATGACTCCCTCGAACCGAAATACAGCACTGTCTTGCACCTCGATTTAGACCAGGTAGAAGTGAGCCTGGCAGGACCCAAACGTCCCCACGATCGGGTCGCCCTCTCATCGATGAAAAAGAACTTCCAGACCTCGTTGACAGCCCCTCTTAAACAACGCGGTTTTGAGTTGAGCGCCGATAAACTTCAAAAAACAGGCACTTACAAACATAACAGCCACGAAGAAAAACTGCATCACGGCAGCGTAGTCATTGCGGCGATCACCAGTTGCACGAATACTTCCAACCCCTCGGTGCTGCTTGGCGCCGGATTGGTAGCGAAAAAGGCGGTGGAAAAGGGATTGAAAGTGAAGCCTTATGTGAAAACGAGCCTCGCCCCCGGGTCACAGGTGGTCACCGAATACCTGAAAAAATCGGGATTATTGAGCTACCTGGAGAAATTGAACTTTCACCTCGTCGGCTATGGCTGCACTACTTGCATCGGCAACAGCGGACCGCTGCCGGAAGAAGTAGTGGCGGCAATCGAGGAGGGTGAATTACTCGTGGCGGCGGTGCTTTCCGGCAATCGCAACTTCGAGGGCAGAGTCAGTCCGCATACAAAAGCCAATTATCTCGCCAGCCCTCTGTTGGTAGTCGCCTACGCCTTGGCTGGGACAGTCGATATCGACTTACGAAACGATCCACTCGGTGTCGGTTCCGACGGCAAACCGGTTTATCTCAAAGACATTATGCCCTCAAATAAAGAGGTGAAAAAAACAGTGGAGCGATCTCTCGATCCCGGGATGTTCCGCGAACGCTACAGCAATGTCTGGAACGCCAATGAGATGTGGAATAAAATCAAGGTTAGCGGCGGCGATCTCTATGATTGGGACACCGCCTCGACCTATATCCAGGAGCCGCCCTTCTTTACTGAAATGACGATGCAGTTGCCCGATCTGGATGACATCGAGAATGCCCGTTGCCTGGCACTCTTGGGCGATTCGGTCACTACCGATCATATCAGCCCGGCGGGGAATATCTCCCCAAAATCTCCGGCTGGCGAATACCTAATCGCACATAGAGTGGAGCGGAAGGACTTCAATTCTTACGGCAGCCGTCGCGGGAATGATCGCGTGATGATCCGCGGCACTTTTGCGAATATCCGTCTACGCAACCTGATGGCGCCGGGAACCGAAGGCGGGGTGACTATTTATAAACCGTCCAACAAGCAGATGACTATCTATGACGCCGCGATGCAGTATAAGAAAGAGGGTGTGCCGCTGATCATCATCGCCGGAAAAGAATACGGCTCCGGTTCAAGTCGCGATTGGGCGGCGAAGGGGACATATCTTCTGGGGATTCGCGCGGTGGTGGCGGAGAGCTTCGAACGTATCCACCGTTCCAACCTGGTCTTCATGGGGGTGCTGCCTTTGCAGTTTAAAAGCGGAGTCTCAGCCTCCAGCTTGGGCATTACCGGAGATGAAGTTTTCCACATTCACGGTTTGAAAGGGGAGATTCAAGCTCGTCAGGATGTGGAGTTGGTAATCGTGAAGCCGGATGGGAGTAGAAAGACTGTTCAAGTGATAGTGCGGATCGATACACCGGTGGAAGTGGAATACTACAAGAACGGTGGGATTCTGCATACCGTCCTGCGCAATCTGGCGAAAGGGTAAATAACATTCCGCTTGTATGGATTCCTAAAAGTTATTCTTATGCTGCAGGCTTTTCGACCCGTGCAAAGAGGGGTAGCGTAAGCCTCCGTGCTTGCGGTTCACCTCCGTGCTGGCGATCTCTCGGTGGGTGCCCTGCACTACTTGTTGTGCAGGTTCGTGAATACGATCC
>CAZCRQ010000345.1:0-2988 GCA_964501095.1 uncultured bacterium
CCTCGCAGGCGGGGACGCCTACGCTACCAATAATCGCGATCGAGAAACTATACAGATTCGAGCTGATGAACTAAATTCTCCCAACTATACTTTTCCTGAGCGATGCGGAAGATATATCGCTCCATCTCTTGGCGTTGCGATATTGGAATCTGCATGAACTTATTCATCGCATCTGCCAACGATATCGCATCTTCCGGAGGCACAAGCTCCCCCATTTTACCGGATTCGATAATATCCACTAACGCCCCGACACGCGTGGCGATCACCGGAATCCCGCACGCCAGCGCCGCCATCGCAATACCGCTCTGCGTCGCCTGACGATAAGGCAGCACCACCGCATCCGCCGCGCGCAATCGCAGCGATATATCAGCATCGGTCTGATACTGATCGATCAAACGTACTCGATTCTCAAGATCAAGATTCCTCACCAGATTCCGGTACTTCTCGACATCATCATAAAACTCACCGGCAATTTCCAACCTGGCGCACGCAGCTCTCATCTCCGAGAACGCCTGGAGGAGCACATCGACACCCTTGTATTGTCGCACCAATCCAAGATGAAGAAACAAGAAGGTCTCACCGCTATAACCCAATCGCTGCTTCGCTTGTTCCCTGGTGATTTCCTTGAACTGCCTGGAAAACCGGTCGTAAATCGGGTGCGGGGAAATAACGGATTGTACCTTTCCGGCAAGTCGCTGCAAGACTGCTTGCTCCTGCGAATTACCGACAAATACCACATCGGCAACGTTAAATAGGATTTTATTCAGGATTTTTCCGGCAGCTTGATGTTCGTGAGGCAGCACATTATGAGCGATAATAATTGTCTTTATCCCGGAAAGATTTTTTAGAATGAAGGCGAGGCAGGGAACGAAGAATGGATGCCAATGATGAACTATTAACCGATCCAAGTGACTGTTTTTTATAATATAGATCGCTTTTACCCAGGTCTGTGGTAGCCAGGGCGTCAGCCAATAGCGCGTTTTCGGCAGATCGAACGACTCTGTATCGTTGTATTGAGTCGAGCCAGGGAAAAGGAAGGAAGGATAGAGCTTTGTATAACTGAGAGGGATTATTTTATGATCAGCGTTATGCAGAGATTGAATCAGGGATTCGTTGTAATGAGAAATTCCTCCCCGCAACGGTGGAAGCGGACCCACTACCCCGAATTTCATTCAGGCTCCTCGATCTGTTTCTTATTTCCCGTCTGCAACTGGTTCATCTCGTTGCTATGGCTGATCAATTCGCCGATCAATCCAATCGAGAAGAATTGTATCCCGACAATCACCAGCAAGATGCCGAGGAAGAACAGCGGGCGTTGACCGATCGGCACTCCCAGAAACCAAGAAATCGTGAGATAGAGAAGAATGACCAGTCCGATCAACATGGAAAACAGCCCGAAACTGCCGAAGAGATGCATCGGTTGGGTTTTAAAGCGGGTGATGAAGAGCACCGACATCAGATCCAGCATTCCGCCGACAAAACGCGAAATGCCGAATTTGGTTGTTCCCCACCGTCTCGGGTGATGCTGCACGATCAGTTCGCCTACCCGCCAACCCTGCGCCGCGACCAGCATCGGAATGAAACGGTGCAGCTCCCCATAGACACGAATCGTCTCAAGAACCTGACGTCGATAAATCTTCAAACCACAGTTGAAATCGTGAAGCCTGATTCCAGAAAAAATACGAACAGACCAATTGAAAATTCGCGAAGGAATTTTCTTGGACAGCGGATCATAGCGCTTTTTCTTCCAGCCGCTGACCAGGTCATAACCTTCTTCCAGCTTTGCGATCAAGTTAGGGATTTCTTCGGGATCATCCTGAAGGTCGGCATCCATGGTGATCACATACTCCCCCAGCGCAGAGCGGAATCCGGCATCAACGGCGGCAGATTTGCCATAATTCCGACGAAACATGATTACACGCACCCGTGGATCGCTCTCGGCAAACCGGTCAAGCTGCTCGCGACTGGAATCAGTGCTGCCGTCATTGATGAAAAGGAGTTCAGCATCTAAATTCTCGCGCGCGAGAATCCTATCCAACGTTTCCTTCAGATGCGGTAGCGATTCGGCTTCATTATACAATGGGATGATAATGCTGATCTTTGGCACTTGGTTATACCCCGCTCGGTGTTTTGAATTGGAAGGGATTCTCTTTCCAGACTGGATTGATCCGCATTGATTCATACCTGAGTTGCGCCTGCAACGGTTTATCGCTTTTGATGATGATCGAAATCACCTGGGGAACCAGTTGACCGCCGATTCTATTGAAATCCCCATAGATTTTTTTTAGCACTTCTTCGCCGTTCTCATTGATCCACTGTTCTTGAATGACCGCAGGCAACTTGGGATCAATCGTCAGTTTTCGACTGGATTCACTCTCTCTGATTTCAACAACCCAAGCTGAATCATTGAGCACATTGAACAAGACAATCTGTTTCAACGATTTTGCGGGTTGGGCAAAGGGTGCGAGGAGAACACCAGGTTCGGCGGTCGGAACTGGAAATCCTGTAAGCGCCGCTAGATCCAGGGTGTCTTTCAATCCAGTGATCACCTTGCCGCCCTGCAAGGTTAATTCAAAAGAGTCCTCATCGGTTACCAGCTCAGCGAAAGTAACTCCAAACGGGCCTTTGACCTTCCCGGCGAAATGGTCTGGGGAACACATTTTGAACTCCCCATGCAATGTTCCCTTCAAGATACCAAATTTAACTGAAAGGCTGAAATCGGCCTCGAAGCTCTTTAGGTTATGATAAATGGATGAGGTGCAATTATATACGGACTCTGGTGATGGCATGAGGGATTTCTGTTTTGGAATAGTTGCGCTGCATCCCCAAAAGATTAAGGACAGAGATACTAATATGAGATATACATACATTTTGCTGTATAATGTCATTCCCGCAAAAGCGGGGGTTCGAGAATAGAAATAACTACATTTGGGGTGCCCTGGACTACTTGTTGTCCAGGAGAAAAAGAGAGCTATTTCCAGTAAACAC
>CAZCRQ010000346.1:0-2988 GCA_964501095.1 uncultured bacterium
CGCAAGCACGGAGGCTTACGCTACCCCTCATCCCTCACGCTTCTCAATTATCGCATCAATAACGCCGATAAAACTACGTAGAACTTCATTCAGCACTCCGATGAATCCAGATAATGGGCTTGCCAATCCGCTAATTACCATCGCGATCAGTTGTTCTCTCGGCGGGAGATCCTTCAATACTTCCAATTGTTCCGAAGGATACCATTCACCATCGACAAATCCGCCTTTGAACACTGGTTTGCCATTCATATCTTTGGCGAAATCCGAGATAATCTTAATTGGCTTGACCGGATCATCATAACCAATAGCGATAGCAGTATTACCGACAAGGACGCCGTCAATATTGGGAAATCCTTTATCGCGAAGGATGATTTTAAACAAGGTATTCTTGGAGACGATATATTCCACTTGTCCGGCATCGAAAAACGCTGTTCGCAATTTATTGATCTCTGCCACCGACAATCCGCCAAAATCCGTGAAGATGATGCCCTTGGCAGATTCCACTTTTGCTCCCAACTGGGCAACAATCTCACGCTTTGCCGGATTTACTTTTGTTTTAAAAACCGCCTGCTTCATATCCCATGCCTCTCAGGGAAAAGGAAAAAGGCGAAAGGGAAAAGACGAAAGACTTTTGCCCTCTGTTCTTTGCTGTTCATGGACGGGACGCCCAGGCTACTATTTTCCAAAGACTTTTGCCCTCTGTTCTTTGCCTTTCATGGGCGGGACGCCCAGGCTACTATTTTCCTTTGCCCATTATTCTTTGCTTTTTACCCTAACCGCATCAAACTTTGATTTCATTAAGTAGGGAAGTGCGGTCGATTTTTATTCCCGGTCCCATGGTGGAGGTGACGGTAATCTTCTTCACATAAGTGCCTTTTGAACTGGCAGGCTTCAAACGCAGCACGGTGCGAAGGAATTCCAGGATGTTCTCCCGGAGAAAAGGAACCGAGAAGGTGGCTTTACCTACTCCAGAATGGATAATCCCGAATTTATCGACCCGAAAATCAATTCTTCCCCCTTTCACTTCGCGCACCGCGACCCCAACGTCAAACGTGACAGTTCCAGTTTTAGGATTGGGCATCAGTCCGCGAGGTCCTAAAAGCTTGCCAAGTTTTCCCACTTCACGCATGGCATCTGGAGTGGCGATACAGACATCAAACTCCAGCCAGCCGTTTTGAATTTTCTCGATATACTCTTCAAATCCGATATAATCAGCGCCGGCTTCACGCGCTTCCGCCTGCTTTTCACCCTTGGTAAGCACCAGAACTCGTACTGTTTTTCCAGTTCCATGCGGCAAAGCGACTGTACCACGAACCATTTGATCGGCTTTGCGTGGATCTACACCGAGATTCACGGTCAATTCAATCGTTTCATCAAACTTGGTTGATTTGGCGATGTCTTTAATAATTCCAAGCCCCTCATCGAGCTGGTAATCGCGGAGACGATTTATCTTGGCGGCAGCCTCCTTCCAGCGTCGGCTCCTTTTCATCCTTCTTGCTCCACCGTGATGCCCATCGCACGTGCAGTCCCAGCGATGATCCTCATCGCCGCTTCCAACGTATGGGCGTTCAGGTCTACTCTTTTTGTCTCAGCAATCTTTCGCAGGGATTCCTGGCTCAGTATGCCGACTTTCACCCGATTCGGTTCAGCCGATCCCTTCTCCACCTTGACCGCCTGCTTTATTAAATACGATGCCGGCGGCGTCTTGGATATAAATGTAAATGAGCGATCCGCATAGATAGTGACTTCTACCGGAATCAGCACCCCCGATTGGTCCTGAGTGCGGGCGTTAAACGCCTTAACAAATTCCATGATATTCACGCCCTTGGGACCTAATGCTGTTCCCACTGGGGGCGCCGGGGTCGCCTGACCCCCTGGAACGATAAGCTTTGCTGAGCCGATGACTTTTTTCGCCATCCCTTTTCCTCTATTCGCTAAAATCTGTGCTTACTTGCAGAAAATCCACTTCCACCGGTGTCTCACGACCAAAGATCGAAACCAGCACCTTTAACTTCCGCTTTTCCTCATTTATTTCGGTGATGGTTCCCTGAAAATCCTTGAATGGACCATCGATGATTTTCACCTTGTCGTCCATTCCAAACGGGATTTCCATCGTGGTCGTACCGATGGTTTCCTCGACACGACCGAAAATACGTTCCACTTCAAACTGTTGCAGCGCCTGGGGCTCGTTTCCGGATCCTCCGATGAATCCGATTACGTTCGGCGTTGTCGTGACCAGATGCTGAGTCTCTTTGGTCAACTCCATCTCGATCAGGAGATAACCCGGGAAGAAGGTGCGTTTCTTGACTTTCTTTTTGCCGTCACGCATCTCGATCACATCTTCTGTCGGGATCAGAACCTGACCGACCTTTTCTTTATAACCGAGACGCTCGACTTCCCGTTCTATATACTCTTTTACCTTGGTCTCTTGACCGGTAAAAACATGTGCAACAAACCATTGCATATTATTAGATCAATATGTTTACTAATCTTGAGATAATGTAATCAGCGATAAAAATAAATAGAGCAAGAATTAAAGCGAGAAAGAGAGTAATCCCTGTCGATTCAGCCAGTTGATCGCGCTTCGGCCAACTGACCTTGCTCATTTCTGTCTTCACATTCTGCAAATACTGAATGATCTTTCGAAACATAGCCGATCCGCGATTTTATCCCCTTAAATTCGAATCTGGATTGAAAAAATTATTGTAATCATCGCAGGTCACGAGGGGCTCGAACCCCCAACCCCCGGTTTTGGAGACCGGTGCTCTACCAATTGAGCTAGTGACCTATTGCCAATAACCTCACCGAGTCTCACGATGAATTGTATGTTTGTTGCAATAGGGACAGTATTTTTTGAATTCAATTCGATTGGGCTGTGTACGCTTGTTTTTCGTCGTTGTGTAATTCCGACGTTTACAATCTACACAAGCGAGGATGATATTTTCCCGCATGAATCTCTCTATTTTATCGTGTCAGCCGTCCCCGGCT
>CAZCRQ010000347.1:0-2971 GCA_964501095.1 uncultured bacterium
TGAGGGGTAGCGTAAGCCTCCGTGCTTGCGATCCCTCCGTGCTTGCGATCCCTCCATGCTTGCGATTCCGTGTCCGCAGGTAATATAAATTGACAACTATTCTCCTTAAATTCAATGAGTTATATGTTTAGAATCATAATCACCCTGCACAACAAGTAGTGCAGGGCACCCATCTTTTTGATCTTTATAGACATTCTCGGACAACCTGTTTCGCGGGAGACGACAGAGCGCCCGGGCTACCAAACTACCCGATTACTAAATCAAATCAATATTTATATCCTTTGCTTCCCGACGCACTACTTGCCCGTTTTCCTAAACATAAATCGGATGACCTGTCTGCTTGTGGAAAAGAAGCGCTTTTCTTATAGCTTTTTTAATTGCTGTGGTAATTGCCTTCTCTTCATCTAATTCAGCATTAATTCTTTCTATTTCATTGCACTCATTCACTATACTTCCCCATTAGCAGGTTCCATTTACTCAAAATCTAATTATAATCCCTACTTTCGGGCAATTCGGATTCAGCGAAGTATAGGGTAAGAGGGAAAAAGCAGAAGAATCACCGTCAAGAGCGCCAACTTCAGTTTTAACAGTCGGCTTCTTTCCGCCGCCGAACAGCCAGGAATCGGTTAGTTGCAATAGGTAAACACCGGCAGCACCGCCGAGAAACAGGGTCAATTGCGAATTGGCAGCGTCCATATCGTCGCCGGCTTGACGGGCGTTGGCATGATGACGGTCAAGAGCTGCTTGGGATTGACTCTGATGATATACCGCCATTTCTGAATCATAAGTGGATTTCGCCTCAGTATGATCCTGAGTTGCACGGTATGCCATGACTACTGTCCCAATGAATCCGCCGGAATAAAGCACACCGCGAACGGTTTGTCCGGAGCGAAACTGCCCCGCCCCGGGCAGCGCTACGGCTAATAATTTCGCCTGATTGCGTCGCTTCCTCCATTCAATCGTACCCTTGGTACCCAGTGTTTGAGAATAGCGCACCGATTCGTTGCGAAGAACATCCACCTTACCGATCTGAATATCATAGCCGGCTTTTTCCAGACGGATCTGATAGCTTCCGGTTGGAATATCCTTGAGCACAGTCGGCGATTCTCCTTGAAATTGACTGTCGAGAAAGATTTTCGCCCCTTGAGGTTCGGTACTGACACGAAGGTGACCGACTGACCGCTGCAACTGGGCGTCCACCGGTTGCGAGCCGCCATACGTCAATGAAACACCTGTCTCATAAGGTTCATAGAGTTCTTTCTCGAGACGCAAAGTATAAGTGCCTGGATCAATCGGCAGATCCTCGAGTGGAGTTTGACCAAGCAGGCGGCTGAGTTCCACCAGGGTCACCTTGGCGCCAGGCGGATTCGAGTGAACTGTCAGCCTGCCGACACTCGAACGAAGGGTAAAAGGCTGTTCCAGTTGCTGACCATCGTCGAGCTTTATCGTGGTGGTCTCATCGAAGTAATGTTCTTTAGTCAATTTGAGCTGATGACTCCCGGAGAGCACTTTGTCTTTAGTAATCGGCGTCCGACCCCAGAGAATCCCATCGACAGTGACATCGGCTCCGGGAGGATTCGAGGTTACAGTCACCTTGCCGAATTGCGGCTTGAGGGTATAAGTCTGGATAAACTCCCCGCCAGGTTTGATCTCAAATGTGTCGGTTTGTTCATAATAGAGGCTCTGTACCAGTCGAAGAGAATACCTTCCAGCGTTGAATTCGGAAATTTCCCAGGGCGTGGCACCGCATTGCCGCTCATTGATCCAGATAATCGCTCCTGCAGGATCGGAAGAAATCTTCAACCGTCCGAAGTTCGGTGTCAAATCAAAATTGACATTCGTATAATCGTTGGACTTGATTTCGAGGGAACGGCTGGAAGCGAGATAGAGGTCTTTCACCACTTCTATCTGGTAGACGCCCGGCTGGATTTCATCGATGGTCAACGGTGTGATCCCGTTTTCGACCTGGTTGAGGTAGACCTTCGCACCGGTCGGAGTTGAAGTCATATACAAACCGCCCGGCTGCTGGAGGTCCCATCGCTCGGTTGCCCCTTTCGCGAAAACTACCTGATCCTCCGCCGTCTCTCCTGCATCGAGATCGTAACTCTTCTCCCAGAGCCTGCCCTGGGAATTGAGACGGATGGTATGTTTGCCAGACGTGGGACGAAAAGTGAGTGCGCCGGAGGAAAAATCCACTTTCATCACGTTGCCATCCAATCCGCCGTACACCTTCTCCTCGGCGGATGTTGGAGTGTATTTCAGACAGATTTCGGGACGGTCTTCATCAAACCCGCCATACGGTCCCAGATCCTGCTTTGGTGTGACTTTCAGCCGCCAGACACGGCGTTTCTCGAAATTGTGGCGGATTTCCTTTAACGGGAGATAACCGGAGGCGGAAATGTCGATCAACTGCACCCCTGGCGTAAGAGTCACCCACCAGATTCCGGGTTCTTTTTCCTTGACCGCACCTGGTTTGATTCCCCGTGTGCTGCCGAACATCAGCTTGGGGATAGTGCTCTCCACGATCAGGATTGAAACTTCGCTGAAACTGTTGTCGAGGATGATTCTTTCCGCCGACAGCTCCTGATATTCCATCTCCTTTAATAACTCCTGCGCGAGGATAGCGCTGCTCTGGAGCCAGACAAGTAAGATCGTGAAATAAATAGCATTTTGCTTTTTCATCTCTCACTTCTCCCTGATGTGTGTCATATTTGATATATATTGCTTTATTTGTCTTCTTTTAACAACGAATGGACATGAATAAATACGAATAAACTCGAATATATTCGAATAAACTCGAATATATTCGAATAAACTCGAATAAATTCGAATGAATTAGAATGAACGTAAATTCTTTCCGCAGGCAGGGACGCCTACGCTACCCCTCGCAGGCGGGGACGCCTATGCTACCGACGCGAGGGGTAGCGTAAGCCTCCGTGCTTGCGATTGATGTGGTGTCAGTCGTCCTCGG
>CAZCRQ010000348.1:0-2969 GCA_964501095.1 uncultured bacterium
CGGGGGGATTAAGGGGGGGATTAAGGGGAAGATTAAGGGAGGGAGATTCTGCATTCGGGCAGCAATTAAATTCTGACTCATCACTTACACACCATACCCGAGTACCCTTCCTGACACAGGTCGGGTCAAGCACCAGGTCACCCGTGTCGGTGGTCATCAGGAGCCAGCGCTCAATTGTTTTAGTGTTAGTTTGGATGGTATAGATTTTTTCTCTTACAGTTTGGAAAATCCCCCTCACCTCATCCATCAGGCACCTGACTAGTACGAGCGCCTGCGGGTATATCTTCTCCTGAATGTAGATGGGAACCGAGGGGACTTCGAGCGGCTTAGAGTCTTGTTCATCCTTCTGATTAGTCATGGCAAACAACGGGAAGCAATCTTAATGGCGGTCTCGCAAAGACGAACTGGCGGTTATTTTGTTAAAGCGACCCACTTAAAACAGCGAAGAACCGATTATAATGATTTATTACCTCAAAGAATTCCCACCTCCCGAACCGTCAGTCTCAAGCAGAGAGATTGCCGCTAATCCTCCATCCGTTTCAAGACCATTCCGGAGGAAGGTGGCAACACAGTTCTTCGCAGGCGAACGCCACCGGTTTCGGAATCTTCCGAGGCGCTCAGGTGATCGGCGATGATCCGCCAACGTTTTTCCGGCAGACTGAAGGTGACTTCTCTATCCAGGTGGGCATTGAATAAAACAATCAAGTCATCGAAAGAAACCTTTACCCGATAGCCGAAGGCGAACTCTGAATTAGTTTGCAAAGGGACAATATCCTCACGTCGAGCCAAGCGTAACGCCGGATGCCGCTTCCTCATCGAGATCAATCCACGGGTGTAGCGGAGTAACTCCTTATAGATTGGCTTTTCGAGCAGAGCCCAGTTCAGCCAATTTGTCGAATTATCTTTATTATAGCTGTTATAATCAAGCTTACCGACATCCGGTATGGGATCGCAAGCACCGAGGCTTACGCTGCCCTCAGCGGAGATGACTTTACTCCATCCCCATTCATCACCCTGGTGCAACATCACGATTCCCCGGCTGGTAAAGAGAATCATCAGCCCCAGACGGATAAGGCTGCCGGTGTCGATGGGGCTGATTGTTGTTTTCTCACATTCCTTTTTTAAGGAGGTCTGCGTCTTCTCAACTGCGACTCGGATAAAATCACCAAAAGTATAACCGTCATGGCAGGCGAGATAATTCACCGCATGGTTTTCTTCCTGGAAGGGTCCGCCATCGACCACTAAGTTGCCGGTGACCTGACGAAGAATAGTATGGTCGGGATTACGTGAACCCCATTGGGCGAAGATGAAACCGAGTTCAACGCGTGGATCATTGCCGCGAATGCCGTCTCGGAAGCGATCGTTCCAAGACGCCCAGCCGCGTTTACTGAAACGAGTCTTGTCATACCTCCCGCCCCAGGGTTCGGCGATCAGCATGGCGGATGGGTATACCTCGCGAACCGCGTTGTTGATGGCGTCGATGGTATGACCGTCAAGGAGTCCCGCCAGGTCGAATCGAAATCCATCCACACCGTAAAAACGGATAAAATGTAATAAGGAATCCACGATCAAGCGTCGCACCATCGGGCATTCAGTACGCAAATCATTACCGCATTGACTCTGATCAATTCTCTTGCCCTCCCGATCATAACGCAGGGTAAGCATCGGATTGATCTGGCGGAGCGGATTCTGCCCATATTGCGCAACATGATTATAAACTACATCCATGATCACCGCGATCCCCTGATCGTGGAAGGCTTTCACCATCTGGCGGAATTGCGCAACCTGCCTGCCGTCGGCACCGATCCAGTCCCCCTCGCGTGTGGAGAAACCGGAAGCATATCGTGCTTCCGGAGCGAAATAATAAGCCGGCATGTAGCCCCAATGATTTCGGGCATAGCGGTTCCAGGTGTTGAGAACGCCATCCGTCTCGACATTATAAGGCGGCTCATAATAGTCGTAATCTTGAAGGGGAAGCCATTCAATACAATTGACGCCCAGTTTTATCAAATGATCAAGCGGGGAGCCATCTTTAAGAAAAACTGCGCCGGGGTAAGCGCCGCGCAACGAATAAGGCACTACAGCCGCCAGTTTGCTGAAATCCTTGAGATGGGCTTCGTAGATCATCAAATCACGCGGGGGGATGGCGACATGTTCCGCTGGCGGTGCCTTTATCAAGTCCGGCGGCAGTACCACGGTCAACGATTCCCGCTGGAAAGTGTTACGTTTGGCAACCGCCAGCGAATAGGGATCGGCGAAAATTATTTTCGACAAATCCGAGGCGTCCTCCGGACCCTTGACCCGTAATCCATAAAAATGTCCAGGTTTTATCTTATCGGTGCCGACCTCCCAGACGCCGTCGTGGAGATCATGATTCATCGACAATGTCAAGAATGGCTCATCTTCAGGTTTTTTAAATATCAATAATTCAACACATTGAGAACGAGGTGAGAAAAAACGCACCGTCGCTCCACCTTTCTCCCAGATCAAACCGAGCGGCTTTTCCGTAACAATCCGGTCAAGCCAAGGGAAAGGGAGCAAGGCGTAGCTGTTCCCATCCGGAAACGTAATCCGGTACAGTTTATGAATTTCAAACGGTCCACCTTCCAAGACGAGACGGGAGAAACCTTCACGATAAAGACTGGTGAATTTCTGGTTATGACTGACACTGAAAAGAGAGAGATCGGGAATTTTTTCCAACGGACTGACAAAGATTAAAACCACACGACTTGAACTTTCCAAGGCGGCAAATTTTAATTCGGGTAATTTAAATTTAGGAGCTGCTTTCATGAACAAATCCTCAAATAGCTTGTAGCCCATGTCAGATGAATCGATTAGTTTCCACCGTGTCATGGGCGTCCCGCCCGCGTCATGGGCGAGACGCCCATGCTACAACATAACACATTTAATTTTACGTAGCACGGGCGTCCCGCCCGCGTCATGGGCGTCCCGCCCGCGTCATGGGCGAG
>CAZCRQ010000349.1:0-2964 GCA_964501095.1 uncultured bacterium
TACGCACGAATCGCAAGCACGGAGTAAATCGCAAGCACGGAGGCTTACGCTACCGCAAGCACAGAGGCTTACGCTACCGCAAGCACGGAGGCTTACGCTACCGCAAGCACAGAGGCTTACGCTACCGAGGTAGCGTAGGCGTCCCTGCCTGCGAAAAATTATACGCACGAATCGCAAGCACGGAGTAAATCGCAAGCACGGAGGCTTACGCTACCGCAAGCACGGAGGCTTACGCTACCGCAAACACTACCGCAAGCACGGAGGCTTACGCTACCATGGATAAGCATCACTCCCTAAGCAGAGGCGCCTGGGTCTATCCGTGCTTAGCTCCTTGCATGGAAAGGGAGTCGAAATTACATTGCGCTCTATCACTTATCGAAAACCACACCACCAGAAAGCGTTGGAGAGCAGTTTATGAAGAAAGAGATGAAGAAAATTTTAGTGACGGGAGCAGTCGGTCAGATTGGATCGGAACTGACAATGGAGTTGCGCAGACGGTTCGGCGCGGAAAATGTGATCGCCACCGGACGTAAAACTCAACCGTCCGATGAACTGAGGAATTCCGGTCCTTTCCATTTCATCAATGTCAATGACATTAACTCGGTGGAGGAAATTGTCAAGAAATACGATATTGATACTGTTTATCACATGGCAGCGATCCTCTCGGCTGTCGGCGAGAAAAATCCGCAGCACTGCTGGGATGTGAATATGAACGGCACCATCAACATCCTCGAATTGGGCTTGAAGTATGAGATGGCGCGAATCATCATCCCCAGCTCGATTGCGGTCTGGGGCAAGGGCGTGCCATTGGACGATACTCCCCAGGAGACAGTACTGAAACCTTCCACAATGTATGGTGTCACCAAAGTATGTGGCGAACTACTTTGTGATTATTATGTGAAAAGGTTCGGATTAGATATACGTGGCTTACGCTATCCGGGGATTATTTCCTATGAGACCCTTCCTGGCGGAGGCACAACTGATTACGCCGTCGCCATCTATTACGAAGCCGTGGATAAGGGCAAGTACACCTGTTTTGTCCGTGAAGATACGAAGCTTCCGATGATGTACATGCCTGATGCGATCAATGGAACGATTCAGTTGGCGCAAGCCGATTTCTCAAAGTTGATTCATCACTCCGATTTCAACCATGCGGCGATGAGCTTCACAGTCAAAGAGCTGGCGGATTCCATTCGTAAACACATCCCTAATTTTACAGTGACTTATAAGCCGGATTACCGTCAGGCGATCGCCGATTCTTGGCCCAATTCCATCGATGATTCCGCCGCACGCGAGGAATGGGGTTGGAAGCCACAATGGGATCTTAAGGCGATGACTGTGGATATGCTGAAACATTTACGCGAGCGTCAGGCTAAAGGGACACTGTACAGATAGGTGTCAATACTGATTATTAACGATAAACAGAACATAAAAACAGAGATAATCATTTGGAGTAAACATGTACGGGAAAATCAAGAACGATTTAATCAAGGAACTTGTAGAAGTTCGTGATGCGGGGCTTTACAAGGAGGAACGTTACATTCACGGTCCCCAGGGTGCGGACATCAGTGTCGAGTATCCGGAGAAGGCTCCCACCGAAGAAGTAATCAATTTTTGTGCCAATAATTATCTTGGGCTTTCCAGCCATCCCGAGGTGATCAAGGCGGCGCAAAAAGGGTTGGATCGCCGTGGATATGGCATGTCTTCTGTCCGTTTCATCTGCGGCACCCAGGATATTCACCGTGAGTTGGAGCAAAAAATCGCTCGTTTCCTCGGCACCGAAGACACAATTCTCTATTCCTCCTGCTTCGATGCGAATGGGGGTCTCTTTGAAGTCTTCCTAAAGAAAGAAGACGCCATCATCACCGATGAGTTGAACCATGCTTCCATCATCGACGGGATTCGTCTCTGCAAAGCCGAGCGCTTCATTTACAAGCATAACGAGATGAATGACCTTGAGGCGAAACTCAAGGAAACACAGAACTTGCGTTATCGCATGGTAATGACCGATGGGGCATTTTCGATGGACGGCACCATCGCCCAGTTGGATAAAATCTGCGACCTCGCGGAGAAATATGATGCCCTAGTCGGATTCGATGATTCTCATTGCACGGGATTCCTTGGTAAAACGGGACGCGGGACTCATGAATATCGCGGGGTAATGGGTCGTGTAGACATCATTACCAGTACCTTGGGCAAGGCGATGGGCGGCGCCTCCGGCGGATTTACCTCCGGACGAAAGGAGATGATCGAGATGCTGCGCCAGCGCTCGCGTCCTTACCTATTCTCCAACTCGCTGGCTCCTGTCGTTGTTCAAGCAGCGATCAAAGTTGTCGATCTCCTCTCCGAAACCACCCAACTGCGTGACAAACTCGAGTGGAATACCAAGTATTTCCGTGAGAAGATGACGAAAAACGGCTTCGAAATCAAACCGGGAGATCATCCGATTGTTCCGATCATGTTGTACAATGCAAAGCTGTCTCAAGACATTGCCCGCGACCTCTATTATGAAGGCATTTATGTGATCGGTTTCTTCTACCCGGTGGTCGGCAAGGGACTTGCCCGCATTCGTGTCCAGCTCTCCGCCGCGCATGAGAAAAAACATCTTGATAAAGCCATCGCTGCTTTCAAGAAGATCGGCGAAAAATATAAAATCCTCGGCAAGACAAAAGAGCAGATTATTGAGATGTATGGTCTGTAAGGATCGGATGGAATAGTAATTGAAAAAGGGGCTCGCAATCGCGAGCCCTTTTTTCAGGAATTTCGCAGGCGTCAGGCTACACAGGCTGTCCGAGAGTACTCTCACGGTTATCAAAAAGGGTGCCCTGCACTACTTGTTGTGCAGGAAACATGGATAGATAGCTATTCTCTTGAAATACAATGAGTTATGTTATAGGAATCATAGTCAACCTGCACAACAAGTAGTGCAGGGCACCCATCTTTGTAGTTTTTATAGACATTCTC
>CAZCRQ010000350.1:0-2955 GCA_964501095.1 uncultured bacterium
TTATAAATCTAAGATATGGTCGTAAAATACAATCAACTCTTAGTTTTTTATTATTTATTGCTTTATTATTTGAAATTGCTCATTATATTCCATTTTTTAGAAAAACTCCAGAAGTAACCCGTGATAAATGCCTTCGTGTCTTGACTTTGAATTGTGCGACCAAGCCGGTGGAAGGTGTCATCTCGCACTTGCAGCGGGATGATGTCGATCTAGCCTGTCTGCAGGAGGTGCATCTTTATACCCAGGATGATTTGATCGCCGAAGCGGAAACATTAGGCTATCATGGCTATTATCAGCATCTTCGACGTGATTCGGGAATGGGGGTGGTTCTGCTTAGCCGCGGCGAAATTGTAAGTGTGGATTCGATTTCAGCGGAATCACTCCATTGGGATTGGCGGGTGTTTATGGTGGCGACCACTCATCTTCAGGAACAGACTGTAAAGGTGATCGGTATACAACTGGAGTCGGTGGATCGCAAGCGCGACCTGGGGGGGGTGATACAGAGCGGGAAATTCCGCCAAAAACAGGCGCTGGCAATTGCCCAAACATTGGACAGAATGGAAGGCTCGGTGATAGTCCTGGGGGATTTCAACGCTACCCCCACCGACCGTTCGATCGCCCCAATACGTAAGCGACTTACAGATTCCTGGTTGAAAGCCGGACGTGGGCTGGGGGCGACCTGGAGCAGCAAACATCCATTGTTCCGTCTCGATCAGATCCTTTATCGTGGATTCCCCGGGGCTTGGAATCCTAAGATTATCCCGCTGTCGAACAGCGATCATTTGGCATATCAAGTGGATTTAGTCCGACTCGGAAATTAAGATAATTGTATAAATATAGTTCATACTGCGAATTCACATTGTAGTCATTCTGAACGAAGTGAAGAATTCATGTTTTTGTGCTTCGTTTTAAAAATCAAGCGATAAGGGAATTTGATAAGTTTATAAAAAACAGAGATTCTTTACTTTGTTTAGAATGACTTAATGCCTGAGTTTATATGTTATATAATAATTACAAGAATAATAAATATGACTAAAATATGATTATCCAAGCAGCATTGATCATCGCCGATTCCGAGGGTACACTCTTCACCCCCGGTCGCCTCCGATTTTCGCCATCTTCGGATCAGGATGAGCCAGGCGTGATTCTCGAAATCGGTTCGGCCGAACAGATTTCCCTTAGACCGGAAGAATCCTTTCTTGATTTGGGAGAAAAATGGCTGCTTCCGGGATTGGTGCAGGCGCATGTTCACCTGAATCAAACATTGTTTCGTGGATTGGCGGAAAACCTGGAACTATTAGAATGGTTGGAAAAACGTATTTGGCCCCTGGAAGCTGAGCATGATGAAGCGACCATCTACGCCGCCTCCAAGTATGCCATCGCGGAAATGTTACTCGCCGGCTGCACTTCGCTGCTCACCATGGAAACAACACAGTTCACCTCGGGCGCTTTCAAAGCAGCCGAGGAATTGGGCGTCCGGGCGGTCATCGGCGCTTCTCTGATGGATCGAAATGCCCAGCATATTCCGCCAAAATTGATTCGCAACGGTGACGAATCTTTGGCAGAAATAAGTGAACTCAATGCAACCTGGCGCAAGAGAACAAATGGACGTTTGCAGAGCTGCGTTGCGCCGCGCTTTGTCCTCTCCTGTACGGAAAAATTGTTACTCCAAAGTAAAGAATATGCTAAAAATAATAGACTAATATGGCACTCTCATGTTTCGGAACATAAACATGAATGCCAAAGAGTTTTTAAACAAACGGGTAAAAATAACGGTGAATACTATGCCTCTCTCGGTCTGCTCGACGCCTCCTCCTCACTTGCGCATGGCGTTTGGTTGACCCCATCCGAGATGGAATCCTTCGGTGCTGTAAAAACATCGATTTTGCACTGCCCCTCCACCAACCTCAAACTGGGCAGCGGCGTAGCGGACGTTTTTCAAATGGTGAAATTCGGGATCAACATTGCCTTGGGATCCGATGGCGCCCCCGGCAACAACCGTCTTGACATCTGGGAGGAAATGCGACTCTCCGGATTGCTGGCATCCTGGCGAAACGGTCCAAAACAGGTTTCTCCGCAAGAGATTTTCCGGTGGGCGACGATTGGCGGAGCTTTCGCCGCCGGATTGGGACAACTAATCGGCAGGCTGGAAGTTGGAAGGAAAGCGGACATGATCGCTTTGAATCCATATCATTTCCACGGTGGTTTGAAAGACGCTTCAGCGATCTATTCCTACTTTGTCTATGGGGCAACCGCCAATGAGGTTAAAGATGTCTGGGTGGATGGAAATCAGCTTGTGTCCGCGGGACATCTGCTCTCCGGCGACTTGGAAGAGATTCGTCGCGAATTCAATTCCTGCCGCAAGACATTGTTAAAACGGAGTAGATAGATATTCTCGGACAGCCTGAAAGACGGTTTACGTTCGAGAATGATTATAAAAAATGATGTTGAGTATAATCATTTCAACAACACAATCTTCTGATTCTGATGTATGTCCTCAAAGGCGACCTGGACAATGTACATCCCGCTGACCAACTCCTTACCAATAGTCGAGCCATTAAAAGCAAATTGCTGCTGTCCGATGTTATAAAATCGTTTCGCTTGATAAATCTGCTGCCCGAGAAGATTGAACAGAGTGATTGTCACCTCGCCGGCACGCGGTAATGCAAACGGTACGGTCATCGCCGGATTGAACGGATTCGGATAGGCTGAACCTACAATAAAATCGCTGGGAATCGAGGCTGAATAAATACCCATAGTGATCTCTGCATAAGGATTCTCTCCGAAAATGGCGGATTCATCGGTCGCTAATAACATTCTATCGGATGAAAGAATCTTTACCGTTATCGGATGACCGTTTTCAAATCCCTGGAGATTTCTCTCTTTGTCTCCGCCCCAGACGACCACCGCACTGACTTCTTTCTCAGGTTGCACTATACCCTTGCCGACCAGGAG
>CAZCRQ010000351.1:0-2948 GCA_964501095.1 uncultured bacterium
CCAAATTACCAAACCGGCAGAGTAGATGGTTTTTGTGTCTTTGTGCCTTTAACGGCGTAACTTATCCGAATCGATCTTGAATTGTTCGGAAGGTAGTGTCACGAGTAACACTGGCACTTCTCCGGCAAGACGGATCAAATCGAGATAGCTGGTGTAGCAGGGTGTCGGGCAGATCACTTCATCGCCATCATCAAGCAGTGCGAGCCGGAGACTGGCAATAGCTTGCTTGAGGAAGTGAATCGGAAAGATATTTTGTACGTTGCGCGAGTTGCCGGCTCATAACTCCCCTTTGCCAGCGCGCGCCATTACGGCACAAATCGCCGACACCTTGACGATGTCATCCGCGCTGCAGCCGCGGCTGAGGTCAAAGAAGGGCTTGTTCAAACCCTGCACGATGGGTCCGATCGCCTGCGCCCCCGCCAATCGTTCGGTCAATTTGTAACCGATATTCCCAGCGTCCAGGTCGGGGAAAATCAGCACATTGGCTTTTCCCGCCACCGGACTGCCGGGAGCTTTCTTCGCCCCGACTTTTTCCACTATCGCCGCATCCACCTGGAACTCGCCATCGACCAACAGTTCCGGTGCGGATTTCTTCACCAGTTCCATCGCTTGGATAACTTTATCGACATCGGGATGCGAAGCGCTGCCTTTGGTGGAAAAGCTGAGCATGGCGACAATCGGCCTCTCGCCAGTCAACGCCTTATGGGATCGGGCGCTGCTGACGGCGATGGAAGCGAGTTGCTCGACATCAGGATTGGGGACAATTGCGCAATCGGCATAGGTGAACACCCTGCCATCCGGTAAAATCATCAGGAAGATCGAGGAGACAATGCTGATTCCGGGCGCCATGCCAATGCACTGGATTGCGGAACGGATGACATCGCCAGTGGTATGCGCCGCTCCAGTCACCCCGCCGTCCGCCTCCCCCATTCGCACCATCATCGCCCCGTAATATAACACATCTTTTAACGTTTCCCGCGCTACTTCCACTGTCATACCCTTATGAGCGCGGATTTTGGTAAATTCTTGCGCATAATTCTCACGTTTTTGCGAAGTAATCGGATCGATAGTTCTGATTCCTCCTCCGGAGACCTTCGCCTCCTGCAATGTTGAGGTAATCTCCTGCTCATTTCCCAAGACTATAGGAACCGCGATTCCTTCATCCTGCAATCGTCTCGCCGTCTGCCAGGTGCGGAGATCATTCCCTTCTGGCAACACAATTGTTTGCAACTTCGCTTTGGCAACTTCAAAGATACGCTTGATTGGATCCATTATTCATCTCCCTTGTTACTTTTAGAACGTAACTAAAACTGATTTTTGTGACTTTTGTCGTATCATTGCGACATGGCTATTTAAAAATAAGACCTTTTATCTACTCAATCTATCCTGGTATTGTAATTCAAATTCAGGAGTCGCTGAATCTTGCCCCTGTTGTTCTGGCAATGGTAAGGGTGCGGCAAAATGATTCATCTTGCCCGAGTCGGACACCCCAGCGAAGTGGGTGGATCGTTCTCGATTGATCTGTTTCCAATGAACCGTTGGACAAGTTGAAGATTATCAAGATCAGCCTGATTCTCAGCCGCCAGATGGCAGGAATACCCGGCAGCGATTGCCACTGGAGTCGTGAACATCTTTTTTGTGGCGATTATTGCGGTTGAACCATCCCAAATAATAGCCGATGGATCAAGGAAAAAACCCCTTCCATCCAATTTAATCACACTTTCTCGACGAGTCCAGAAATTGAAAAAGCTATCCAAGCGATTCTTTGATTCAAACACTTGTTTATATTCTTCTTCTGTAAAGCTAGAGCGATAATCCTCGATGATAAAAGGTCTAATTTTTTCAATATCTATTCCAACTGGATTTTTTACTGAAATTGCGCAGACAACATAGTCTTCAGAATGTGAAATAGAAAAATGGACATCTGCGTCCAAATATGGTTTACCAAATTCACTATTATGAATCCAGTTCAGAGAATCAGGCGGAAAATCCAAGTTAATTAGTCCTTCAAGAAGCAGGATTTTTCCCATCCAATACCCCTGCCGATCTTTTAAATTTATGTAACGTTTTGTTTTCTCGCGCATTACAGATGGCAGGCGCATCAGTTCAACATTTTCTAATTCTGTCGGCAATAGATTAGTAATATGTGTATAATAAACGACCATCGTGCCCTCTTCTACTATTGTCAACTGGGATTGACTTTCTTCACTCGAATCAATCGGTGTTTTTCATGTTGCGGATCGATGTGAAATTCAACCCGCCAATCCGTCGGTCCCCAGTATGCTTCAAAGCGATTCCCCCACTCTACAAAAAGTATACGATTTTCAGCCTCAACCTCAAGATTCAGAGCCAGCAATTCTGCTGGATTTTGTATTCGATAGAGATCTGCATGGATTATTTCAAGTTCGGCAGGATAGTGGTTGACTAACATAAAAGAGGGGCTGCGAACGGTTCCGGTGTAACCGAGTGCTCGAACGGCGCCTCGTACGAAGGTGGTTTTTCCGGCGCCAAGCGACCCGATCAACGCCACTTTTTCCCCAACTTTCACCTTCTCAATGAAAGATTTGCCGGCTAGCATGGTTTCATCAGCAGAGAAAGAATCAAATTCTGTAAAAATACCAGTCATGGAGTCGATAAATATTGATGGTTCGGCAAACTAAGCAATAGTAAATAAACTTTCGATATTTCACAGCGACAGCAGGGGCACCCCAACCTACACGGCTAATCGCAAGCACGGTATATCGCAAGCACGGAGGCTTACGCTACCCCTCAGAATGGTAGTGTAGGCGTCCCCGCCTGCGAAAGGATCAGCAATCACCAAGAACCGCAAGCACGGAGGCTTACGCTACCCCTCGCGTCGGTAGCTAGGTAGCCAGGTAGCCCGGACGCCCCGTCGTCCGGGATTTTCCGGTTTATATTTCAATTTCCCTGGACGACGGAGCGTCCAG
>CAZCRQ010000352.1:0-2946 GCA_964501095.1 uncultured bacterium
TAGAAGAACACGCTGGTGGTGTCATTCCCACGAAAGCGGGAATCCAGGAAAAACAATGGCTTAGAAACTCCCGCATATTTTCCGGTAAACTCCAAGTGTTTTCTAACATATTGAAATTCCTGGATTCCCACTTTCATGGGAATGACACTCCGGGTGACTCCCTGGCATTCTCGGACAGCCTGACTTCACTTTTCCAAGGCGTATAATCGGTTAATGAGTTTGCCGTCCAACTACTGAGAATGTACATTACAACTCTGGATCTCATTATAAAGGAAATCCCAGCATATCAACTTTGAGAGATGAAGTGTTCAAGAAAATCCTAATCGCCAACCGTGGGGAGATCGCCGTACGTGTGATTCGTGCCTGTCGTGAATTGGGGGTCATGTCGGTAGCGATCTATTCCGAGATTGACCGTACCGCACAGCATGTCTTGCTTGCGAATGAGGCATATCTGATCGGACTGCCGCCTGCCAGCGAAAGCTATCTTCGCGGGGATAAAATCATCTCAGTAGCAAAGAGAGCCGGAGCGGAAGCGATTCATCCGGGTTATGGATTCCTCTCCGAGAACACCGGTTTCGCTCAGATGGTGATCGATTCGGGACTATGCTGGATCGGTCCTCCTCCTCAGGCGATCGCGGCGATGGGCTCAAAGACAGAAGCCCGCGCCATGATGAATAATGCCGGTGTCCCAATCGTTCCCGGAACATCGGAAGGGATCGAAAATGTCGAAGAAGCGAAAAAGTTTGCGCAGGAGATCGGCTATCCGGTGTTGATCAAGGCGGCGATGGGTGGCGGCGGAAAAGGGATGAGGATTGTGCACGAGGAAAACAAACTTGAGGAGTCGCTGGAATCGGCGCGGCGCGAATCGATGGCGGCGTTCTCCAGCCCGATCGTCTACCTCGAGAAATTTCTTGAACGCCCACGGCACATCGAATTTCAGGTCTTCGGAGATCATTATGGCAATGTAATTCACTTCGGAGAACGTGAATGCTCGATCCAGCGTCGCCATCAGAAAGTGGTCGAGGAATCCCCAAGTCCGTTGATGACACCCCAATTGCGGGTGAAGATGGGCGAATCCGCAGTGCAGGCGGCAAAAGCCTGCGGTTATCAGAATGCCGGGACAGTGGAATTCCTGGTCGATCAAAATCGCAATTATTATTTCCTCGAGATGAACACCCGCCTCCAAGTGGAGCACCCAGTCACGGAACTTGTCACCGGCATCGACCTCTGCCGTTTGCAGATTCGGATCGCCGCTGGAGAGCCGCTTCCCTATCGTCAGCAGGATATAAAAATGAACGGCCACGCTATCGAAGTCCGAATTTATAGCGAGGACTGTTTGGAGAATTTTCTCCCCGCGACTGGGAAGATACGTTATCTAAAACCGCCAGATGGATTCGGCATCCGTGAAGACAGCGGCATTCGTGAGGGAGATGAGATTTCCATTTATTACGATCCGATGATCAGCAAATTGTGTGCTTGGGGCGACACACGCGACGCCGCCATCCGACGGATGAAACGCGCACTCCTCGAATACCGCATCTCCGGCGTGAGAACTACTATCCCCTTCGGGCTCTATGTCATGGATAATGATGCCTTCCAAAGAGGGGAGTTCGACACCTCATTCGTGCAGGAAGAACTTGATGTCGATGTCATGCATGATTACGCCAAGTCGTGGGAGGAGACTGTTGCCCTGGCGGCTGCCTGGCGTCATCTCTCCCTGGGAAAAAGTACGGTTTCTCTTGGTTCTCTGGAGCCGAAGACCAATGGCAGAGCGATAAACTGGAAATTACAGGGTAGGAAGTCGGCGCTGCGATGAATGATCATAAGGAAAGAAACACATTCACCGTGGAGATCAGCGGCGCGAAGTATGAAATCCAGTTCCTCGATGAACCGGGCGCGGCGACGATCAATGGAAGACGAGTTAACTTTGACATACTCCTGGAAACCCCGCCGGATCAATTTTCCCTGCTGATCAACAACCGCAGCTTCATCGTGGCGATTGAACCTGAGGATGAACCGGCGACATATCGGGTACACGCCGGAGGTTATGATTATCGTGCCGAAGTCATCTCCGCCCAGGAAGCCTACTTAAGAGAATTCGCCCGAGCTGCGGGCTCCGGTAAGAAGGAAGGGATAATAAAAGCGCCGATGCCGGGTAAAATTGTCAAGTTAAATTCGAAAGAAGGCGATGCAGTGACTCGCAACCACGGCGTGATGGTCATGGAAGCGATGAAGATGGAGAACGAGATCAAATCTCCCGTCTCAGGCATAGTAAAAAAATACCATGTTCATCCAGGTGATGCCGTGGAAAAAGGGCAAGTGCTTTGTGAAATTGGGTGACTCAGCTGATGGTGCGAGTGAACGAGGAAGCGATGGAGAGCATCAATCAGCTCAAGGATGCCGGTCTTTTTCGCAACCGCAGCGAAGCAGCGGCATATCTGATCGCCGAAGGGATTGCGGCAAAATCTGTACTTTTCGGGAAAATCATGGAAAAGATAGAGAGAATCAAAAAGTTGAAAGAGGAATTACGGACACTGGCGGGTCGGGATGATATCCTCGATGATGCTCAAAGTAAAAATTTGGCGCAATGATCTAATTAGTGTCTGGACGGGTGGCACGGGACTTTAGTCCCGTGTCTCATAACATTACTAACCTTAAAATGTGCTTTAAAACACGGGACTAAAGTCCCGTGCTACCCGCCCTGCTATTCTTGGACAGCCCGTTTCCAGGCTGTCCGAGAATGGAAAAAGGCGCTGGCGGTGTCATTCCCGCGAAAGCGGGAATCCAGAAAAAACAAGCACTTACAAACTGAGCTTGTTTTATATGGAAATTAAGGGTTTTCCTAACTTATGGAAATTCCTGGATTCCCACTTTCGTGGGAATGACACTTCGGGTGACTTCCCTACATTTTCGGATAGCCTCGCAGGCAGGGACGCCTACGCTACC
>CAZCRQ010000353.1:0-2928 GCA_964501095.1 uncultured bacterium
ATTAATAATAGTTAAAGATTTATAAACGTCTGATAATTCTCGATTTGTGAAGAGCATGCAGTTTCATAAACGACAATTGTCTTATATGAGAAAAGAATCCACCTTAAGACACAGGGTTTACTTTAGTTATCTTTCTGTTAATTATGAAATTATACTAAAGTAACCGCTGAGACCTAGGTTGCATTTTTCATTGGGATGGAACTGCTGCCAAAGTAGCTGAAGTCATGCCAGATCGTCAGAAGGGTAGTGCGCTTGTTCCTGCTTCGCAAATTCTGCATTATTTCTGATAAAGTATGCTCCAATTCTCTAACTCCTCGCTGAAGGCAAGATAATAGATCACTTCTAGGATTGTCAAGCTGCTGGGAGCATTTAATGAAGGTACCCGGGGTAAGAGACGGAGTTCGAAGCAGAAAAAATCGAAAAATAATCCTAAATAACTGAATAACATAGTATTAGAAGTCGATTAGAACTCCGGAAGAGATACAATCGCAAACTCTAACGAACCTCAAGATAAATACAGACTAAGAAGTTAAGAGGGCGGACGGATTCAGATAAAGAATTCATTAAGAAACTCTGAGTTTACAAATATCTTAACATAAAAACCGCAAATTCCCTCATAAAATCTTAGATGAACCTGATTTAGAATCATCCCGGGCGTCATTCCCGCGAAAGGCGTCATCACCTTGAACCAGGCTGTCCAAGTATACTCTCACGGTCATTAAAAAGGGTGCCCGGCACTACTTGTTGTGCAGGAAATAATAATTGATAGTTATTCTCCTGAAATACAATGAGTTACGTTTTTATAATCGTAGTTACCCTACACTTTTCGGACAACCGTCTTTGCGAGCCAAGCGAAGCAATATCCAGAGATGTATCTTATTAGAAATGGGTTGTTTCCCTTTGCTTGCAAAGACGCAATGCCGGAGATCAATGGGAATCGCTATAATTATTCGTTTGTCTCTTTTTTACCAAATTTTTCTTTCTTTTTGGGTTTTTTCGGAGCTTTAACCAAGTCGATCATTTTACTTGTTTCACCGCTTGTTTCACCGGTCGACATAAATAAATCATCCTTGGCTTCTTCTTCTTTGGAGACCTGTACCATTTCGACAATCTCCACTTTCGATACTGCTGTCGTTGATGCAGTTGCACCTATTTCCGCCGCTTCCGCCATTTCTGCTGCTGTAGTTGCTTCCGCTGTTGCTACCATCGCTTCCGCCATAACCGCCGCCGCACCCGCCGCCGCTCCTGTTACCTCTTCCTCAATTCCTTCCTCAGATGGCGGGGCTTCCGGAATGATTGCAACCTGGACATTGAATCCGACATCAGCGTGCAATTTCACCCGGACAATATGCTCACCGGTAGTTTTGATCGGTTCGGGCAGGGCGATTTTACGTCGATCGACTTCGATGCCGATCTCGGCGAGTTTGGCAGCGATATCCGAGTTGGTGATGGCGCCGTGCATGATGCCGCGATCACCAAGTTTGACATTGAATTGGACACGTATATTCACCGCACGCCCGGCGACATCTTCCGCTTGCGCTCGTGCCAGGGCATCACGACGCAGCAGCTCTTCACGCTCTTGATCGAAAAGACGACGGTAGTAATGGTTCGCCGGATACGCAATCCCCTTGGGAACCAGGAAATTGCGCGCAAAACCATCCTTCACACTGATAATATCACCTGTGCGTCCCAGCGATTCATACGATTCCCTTAGAATTATTTTCATCGTCATTACCTCGGGGTTTCCGTGACAAAGGGCAGAATCGCCATGATCCGAGCGCGTTTAATCGCGGTATTCAACATCCGCTGATGACGTGAACAGGTGCCGCTGATTCGCCGCGGGATGATTTTACCTTGTTCTGTAATGAAACGGTTGAGCAGCTTTTCATCTTTATAATCTATCCATAAGATGCTGTTCTCGCAGAAACGGCAAATTTTCTTCCGTATTGATAGCATTCTTCTCTCCATGCTGTTCTCCTCCTTAAAGGAGCCTGATTTATAGTTCAGGCTTATCCTTCTCCTTCTCTGTCTCTGCCTTCTCCGTTTCTGCCTCCACCTTCTCCGTTTCTGTCTCCGCCTTCTCCGTTAGTGTGTTGGATTCAGGCAAATTGACTTCGTGATGATACTCTTCGATGTCATCCCCGAGGCTGAACAGATCGACTTCATCCATCTCCGGCACTTCTTCCTCGAGAATAGGCAACCGGCGCAGGGCTTCCGAGGCTTTCAATTCCACTTCACGATCTTTCAACTTCAGCACGATGTCGGGAATCACGATAGTCATATAGCGGATGATGTCCGCTTCATAACGGCAGACACGTTCCATTTCCCTGGGTACTCCTGGTTCACAAAGGAATTCAAACAGCACGTAGTATCCAAATTGCTTCTTCTTGATCATATACGCCAACCGTTTTTTACCCCAACGGTCGATTTTAATCACTTCGCCGTTCTCCGACGAAGTAATGATGGTTTGGATCTTCTCGATGAGCTTCTCGATTCCCTCTTCGCCCAAGCCGACATCGAAAATGATCAGTGTTTCATAACGTTTTTTCACTTTACCTCCGGTCTTACGGCTCCACAAGTAAGCTAGGGAGCAGGTTAATAACGCAAGTTTTTAATTGATCTTACTCAGTGAAGGGCGAAAATAATGAAATACGTAATCATATTTCCATTGATTACGGAAATTGATGCTCTCCTCGAGCTATTAAACAGAATCAGTAGTGGTTCATATCAATAATACAAGGCGTCAGATAATAACGGAAAATCGCAAATGCGGAGGGATCGCAAGCACGGAGGCTTACGCTACCCCAACACGAGGGGTAGCGTAGGCGTCCCCGCCTGCGAGAAAATGCTCAAACCTGCGAGAAAATGCTCAAACCTTTCATGGGCGGGACGCCCATGCTACTATCGTATTTGCCCTTTCACCTTTCA
>CAZCRQ010000354.1:0-2889 GCA_964501095.1 uncultured bacterium
CATTTCGTTCAGAATGACTCATCGTATTACAGCCTTCATTTCGTTCAGAATGACTTATCGTATTACAACCTTACGTGTCAGTACACGTAGGATTTTCGAGAATGTCTTCATGACATCACCTCTTTTTGCCTTTGTGTCCGCTCCTTTTCGCTTAAATCCCTGCCTTTCTCGGAGATTCGACTGACTATTCTCCTTGCTCCTATTATTGATTTCTCTGTATGTTCCAATTTTAAAGCCAGAAAATCTTAATCATAGCAACAACTCAGCATTATTGTTCCAACGGGTCGAAATGATCCTTTTGACACCGGGAGATAAACCATGGCGAAAGTGCAGTCTTTTGCCGGACTGCGTCCATTAAGCAAGTTTGCCGCTCAGGTCGCCAGTCCGCCGTATGATGTCTTGAGCAGCGAGGAAGCACGGGAGATGGCGAAAGGCAATCCGCTTAGTTTTCTACATATAAATAAGCCGGAAATTGATCTGCCTCCCCAGATCAATCCTTATGCCGATGAAGTCTATCAGCAGGGCAAGAAAAACCTGCAACGATTCGTTAAAGAGGGAATTTTTGTCCGTGACGCCCATCCCTGTTACTACCTCTATGCTCAGACCTGGGGCGATCATCGTCAAGTAGGCTTGGTGGCAGGGGCAAGCGTGCAAGAATACATCGACGATAAAATCAAGAAGCATGAATTGACCCGTGAGGAGAAGGAACAGGATCGGATTCGTCATATCGAGACTCTAGGCGCTCAGGTAGGTCCGGTTTTTCTCACCTATTTAGCGCGTCCGGAAATCGACAAACAGGTGGAAATCATCCAGGAAACGGAGCCGGTGTACGATTTTACCACTCCCGATTCGATCCGTCATACCTTTTGGGTGATTTCCTCGAAACTGCGGATCGAGATGATCGGGCAATTGTTTACCCAGGTACCTTTGCTCTATGTTGCCGATGGGCATCACCGTAGCGCTTCTGCTACAATTGTTGCGCAAAAACGTCGCGCGGAAAATCCAAATTTCACCGGACGTGAACCCTGGAATTTCTTCCTCACGGTGATTTTTCCCCATAACCAATTGAAAATCCTGCCCTATAATCGGGTGGTGAAGGATTTATACGGGCTAAGTGTCGAAGATTTTCTTGGCAGAGTGGAGCGTAAATTTTATATCTCGAAATCCGATGGTTCTTATGCTCCGGAGCGACCCAGACTCTTCGGGATGTACCTTGGTGGAACCTGGCGACGGTTGGAGGCAAAACCGGGCACATTCGACGAGAAAGATGTTGTCAACAGTCTGGATGTCGCCATTTTACAGAACAATCTGCTTGATCCGATCCTGGGAATTACAGATCCGCGCAAGGATAAACGCATCGATTTTGTCGGCGGGATTCGCGGTTTGGGAGAACTGGAAAAACGTGTCAATTCCGGGGAGATGACAGTGGCTTTCAGCCTGCATGCGACTACGGTGCAACAGTTGTTTGCCATAGCCGATGCTGGTAAATTCATGCCCCCGAAATCGACCTGGTTCGAACCGAAATTACGCAGCGGATTAGTGATTCATTTGATTGACTAATAAGCGCTATTGATACTGCAAAACATTAACTTCACTTATACTTGGGAGGTTTTGAAAATGAAGTACAATCGGATTTACAATTTCAATCCTGGTCCGGCGGCGGTACCGGTGGAATCATTGGAAAGCATTCATGAAAAATGGTTCAATTATGAGAAATCCGGCATGGCAGTCTTGGAAATGTCTCATCGTTCCAAGGAATATGAAGCCATCCACAATAACACCAAGAGGTTGATAAAAAAACTGCTCGGGCTTGGGGATGAATTTCATATCCTCTTTTTACAAGGCGGGGCAAGCCTGCAATTTGCCATGGTCCCGATGAATTTCCTGAAAGAGGGACAGACCGCTGATTATGTCGATACCGGCAGTTGGTCGTCAAAAGCAATCAAGGAAGCCAAGTTGTTCGGTAAGGTGAACCTAGCGTTTGAGGGCAAGACAGTTGAATACAAGCATTTACCGACTCAGAAAGAACTGAAGCTGACCAAAGGCGCCGCCTATGTCCATATCACCAGCAACAACACCATCAAGGGCACGCAGTACCATAAATTCCCGAATACCGCCGGAGTGCCGATGGTGGCGGATATGTCTTCGGACATCATGTCGCGCTGCTTTGATCCAAAACCGTTCGGATTGATCTATGCCGGTGCGCAGAAAAACCTGGGACCTGCGGGTGTCACTCTAGTCATCCTTCGTGATGATTTCGCCAAAACCGCCCGGGAAGGTTTGACTTCCATGTTGAGTTACGCCACTCATATAACTGAAAATTCCCTCTACAACACTCCGAACACCTTTGGCATCTACTTCATGGGTGAAGTGCTGAAGTGGGTTGAGGACCAGGGTGGTCTGGAAGCGGTGGAGAAAGTGAACAAAGCTAAAGCCGATCTTCTCTATGGTTACATGGACGCCAATAAGGATTTCTATCGTGGTACGGTGGAAAAAGAGAGTCGCAGCTGGATGAATGTCTGCCTGCGACTGCCCAATGAGGAGCTGGAAGCGAAATTTGTCACGGACGGTAAAGCCGCCGGTTTCATCGGATTGAAAGGACACCGCAGCGTCGGCGGTATACGTATCTCGATGTACAATGCCATCACCCTGGAGGTGATTAAAGATACGGTAGAATTCATGAAACAATTCCTGGCGAAGAATGGGTGAAAATACTATCCGGAGGCTCAATAACAGACAAAAGTAAGTGGGGAATCTCAATATGATGTTTTTGCAAGTAGTCCATGTCAGATGATTCGACGGCGTTGTTTCCACCGTGACGGCGTTGTTTCCACCGTAGCACGGGCGTCCCGCCCGCGACATGGACGAGACGTCCAGGCTACCCCCGTA
>CAZCRQ010000355.1:0-2881 GCA_964501095.1 uncultured bacterium
CCCAAAAATTATCGTCTCCATCGCCTGCAAAATGATGGAAGATTATGAATGGGTCGTACAGAAACTGGAGGAACAATCAGGGATCGACGGTTATGAGCTGAATATCTCCTGCCCGAACGTGAAGGAAGGGGGGATGGCGTTCAGTCAGAATCCGCGCCTTACCGAGGAGCTGGTGCGTCGAGCGCGCAGCCGCACACGACGTTGGATCGCCGCGAAGCTGACGCCCAACACTAGTTCGATAGGTAACAGCGCTCAGGCGGCAGAAGCCGGTGGCGCGGACGCCTTGAGCCTGATCAACACCTTGGTCGGTCTGGCGGTCGATTACAAGACCCGTCGACCAAAGCTGGCGACCATCACCGGCGGGTATTCCGGTCCTCCGATCAAGCCGGTCGCTCTGGCACGGGTCTGGGAGGGATACAATGCAGTTAAAATTCCCATCATTGGTGTCGGAGGGATTGTCTGCTGGCAGGATGTAGTGGAGTTTATGATTGTCGGAGCTTCCGCGGTGCAAGTTGGAACCGCTCTCTATGCCGATCCACGACTTCCGGAAAAATTGAACCAGGGACTTTTATCCTTCATGAAGGAAGAGAACATCTCTTCTTTGAGCGAAATCGTCGGGACATTGCAGTTAGATGCTTTTAAACGCCGTTAAAATTTCTTGTTATGTATATATTTAACATAATGACTCATAAATAATTGTAAATAATATTAGTAATATATATTCTTTGCTTCGTTTAGAAACTTAAAATTTCCCTGTAAAAGTGCAATAGAAAAAGAAGCTGGGATCGCCGTTTGGCTCCCAATCCTCGCTAGGAAGAAATCCGCATATCGCTGTATCTAATTCTAGCCCTTTGGCTAATTTTGTCATCAGACGGAGATCCACTTCCTGCCCGTACTGGTAAAAGTCCTTCTGCTTATCGCTTTTCAGACTGTTGATGGAACGGAAATTATGTATATCCGAGGAAAACTTCCAATCTTTGAACGGTTCCGCTCCAAGTCTTAAAATTGTATCGATCATTCCTTTCTGAACATCTTGGAAATAGTCCATGTAACCACGAAAAGTATGGCGTGACATAAAGGGCGCATAGAAGGTGTGATCTTTCTTGTTCTTATAAAAGTCAGTGTTGCTCACGCCGGAAGAAATATCCGCTCCCAGCCCGATTTTCGGTTTAAAAGGATGATCCCAGGCAGAAGAGACATCCATCGCCAACAGCCAGGATATTAAATCACGATCGGCTTTTTTGCCGTACTGAATCGCAGCATCAAGATCTACCTTCATCCCGCTTATGTTTGAAGTATAATAGACACCTGGTGTGGCATAGTAATCCGGATGATTTACCGTTGCGGTTTTGCAAGCGTCCCAATCGAACATGACTAGAGGCTGCACGGATCCATCCAGGAGACTGCCCACCAGGGCGAATTTATTCCAGTCATGCTTGGAAAAATCATCATTGGTATAGGGCTTCTGATCGATAAAACCACGCTCGACGATTTTCGCATAGAAGAAATCCCATTTCATTGCCTCGTTGCGATAAAAAAGTCGGAAACCATCGTAAGTACGCGGTCCGAAGTTGTTCCAAATGCCATTTCCCAAAATGCGCCGCCTGCCGTAAAGAATTTCGTATCGTCCCAATTGCAGATTGAGAGGGAGCCCGAGAAATTTTCTTGTCAGGATATATCCTTCCTGCAGATCGAAGAAACTGGATGATTTCTTATTCGATCCGCTCGTGCCGAGGAATCGTGAATCTTTGAACTTGATCCGCAACATCACTTCCTCGGAAGCCTCCACTGTGAATCCGAGAAGCGTGCGCAGATAGCTATACTCATTCATGCCGGTATTCGAGTCAAAATCCCGGTCTTCCACTTCCAGACGATAACGGATATCGCCATCGATGGTTACTCTTTCCCCCAATGGAATGTCCGCTTGACCACTCAGCGGCAATAACAGCAGAAAAGCCAGTGCACCGGTCAGTTCACGAATGCTCATTATTCGGTTCTTCCTGATAGAATTTTGTTTAATTTCACCCAATCGCTTTGATTATTGATATTAAGAAGCGCATTTTTCCCGCTTATTGGCCGGATAATGCGTACTTTCAGATATTTCAGATTCCAGTTGATTGAGAGTTGGTTCTCGTGCAAATTTTTCTTCCAGAAGGGTAGGGTACGACGGTGATACAGCGCCGCCAGAGGTTCGAGTAAGATGCCATCCTGTGAAAAAGTGATTATATCAAAATCATCGTTCGCCTGCTGGAAAAGAAAGGTCAAATCGCTCACTTTCAACAACGGCAGGTCTGATGCCAGGATTACTGCCCATTCATTTCGCAAGCAAGGAGGCGAATCGCAAGCATGGAGGCTTATGCTACCCTTTTGAAGGTGTTCCAAAGCTGAGACCAATCCCCCAAGCGGTCCACAATTAGGCAGGGCATCGGGCAATCTCAATAGTTTGGAAGACAATAGATTGGGTATATCATCACCAACTAGAATCGGCGGTTTCCCGGTAGATTCCTGGACAAGTACGATCATCCTCTCGAGAATGGTGGAATCACCGTAAGGCAGCAGACGTTTATCCATGCCCATCCGTTTACTGCTACCCCCGATGAGTAGATAACCCTGCGGCGAATCATAAGCCCCGAGGCTTACCCGACCTATGGAACTTCGCGGTTTATGCTGATAGGATCGTGTCAATGAAGCCCTCCCGATCCGCCTCCGGATCGTCAAGATCGATTATCTTAACCCGGGATAGATTGAAACGAATCATCAACTCACTCAACTTGTCCTTGCGTAGACTGGCGACAATCACCGCTTTTCCCCCCTTTAATCCTTCCCTTAATCCCTCTCTTAATTCCCCCCTTAATCCCCCCCTTAGTCCCTCTCTTAATTC
>CAZCRQ010000356.1:0-2875 GCA_964501095.1 uncultured bacterium
ATATAAAAACTCAGTATGATAGTTATTGCGAACGAATTGAAGAATCTGCGTTTTAATAAACTAAACAGATTTCCATTTTCTAAAGGCTTGCACCAGAACCGTCCCCTTGCTGCCACCATGAATAAATGCCAACCGCTTTTGCTCCAATTTGTGCAAGGGATGAGCTGGATCGATTTTCGCCCGGATTAAAAATAACGGATCGCCATAATAGACGCCGGTGCAGGATTGGATTAAAAATCCTTCGGGTGCCTTCACCTTCCGCAGCGGTTGGACTACCGCCATGCCGCGATAGCCAGTCTCCTGGAGCAACATCAGAAGACGAGTATTATACCAGCCAAAGGGCGGAGCGAACCATTCTATCGAAGTACTGAAGGTATCCTCCAACCAGTGTTTGCAATCGACGATCTCGACACGCCATTGTTTGGGCGAAAGCAGCGACAGCTCAACATGGGATGCCGTGTGGCAGCCGAGTTCCATCCCAACGTTGACCCATTCACGGATCTGCTGAATGTCCATGTGACGGAATTTCCGCCATAAAAGCCGTGCCTCCCAGGTGTTATACTTTCCAATGAAATTGACCGGGATAAACAGAGTCGCATTTATCCTGTGTTGACGAAGAACCGGGAAAGCATGTTCGTAAACGCTGAGATAAGCGTCATCGAAAGCCAATCCGACCGCTTTCTGTACCTCAGCCGAGGATGACCGACAGCGTAATATTTTTTGCCCGTCTGCCGGGGATGACTGATGATACGCTATTGCCGGTTTCTCTTCATGGAGATCATGCAGTGAAGTAGGTTGATAGCCGATTTTTACCAAATACGCTATCTGACGTGAGAATCCTTCAGGAGTTGTTCGGGTGATGCCAACTTCCCATCGGTAGCCTACTTTGTGGTAAAGAAGAGCTGGAGGCGAGCTTGTTTCAGACTCCGGTGTGACCAAATCCCCCCTCAGCGCGATCTGTTTGTGGAAGTGAATCGACCTCTTTCCATTGGAACTTGATCACCGGGCAGACCACCAACTGAGCGATACGTTCTCCGCGACGGAGGGAAAAAGGTCTATTGGAAAAATTGGTGATGATAATCCTCACCTCGCCCCGGTAATCACTGTCGATGGTTCCGGGGCTATTGAGTATGCCGATGTTGTGATTCAACGCCAATCCGCTGCGAGGACGAATCTGCGCCTCGTACCCCTCCGGAACAGCAATCGCAAAGCCGGTGGGTACCGCCGCGGTTTCCCCAGGTGATAGAATCAGCTCTTTCTCTACCGCCGCAAAGACATCGAATCCCGCAGAACCCGCTGACATCGCTTGCGGAAGTGGAATATCACCCGTCTTTTCTGGTTCAAGGCGATGGATGAGGATATTCATACAATTTCACCTGGTATATTTCTTCATAAACTCAGCGATCTGGTGATACGCTTTGATGAGAATCTCCTCCGTCGGTAGAAAGACAATGCGAAAATGCCTGGTTCCAGGCATCTGACCGAATCCTGTCCCCGGCACAACTACCACGCCGGTCTCCTTGATCAACTCCTTGACGAAATTCTCATCCGTATCGGTAATGTGCAAACGCGGGAAGGCATAAAATGCGCCTTGGGGTTTGACACAGGTAATTCCATCAATATGGTTCATCCTGTCAACGGTGAGATCGCGTCGACGAGTCAGTTTCGCCAAGATCTCCTTGAAATGCGATTGATCCCCTTCCAAGGCAGGTTGGATAGCATACTGCAAGGGATGATTGGCGCAGAGACGTGCGCGCAGCAGCTTGTTTACCGCCTCAATCAAGAGATTCATCTGACTCCGCTGCCCGCTGACAATCCCCCAGCCGATGCGAAGTCCGGGTCCTATATAGTTCTTCGAGATGCCGCCGAAGGTAATGATCGGGGCGTCCGGATCAAGGGAGGCAATCGAAAGGTGCTTGTTATTATCGAATAGGAGCTTGTCATATATCTCATCGGAGAAGATGACTAGGTTGTGTTCACGCGCTATGCGAATCAAGCTCTGGAGCATTTCCTTCGAGCAGTTTGAACCGGTGGGATTGTTCGGATTGATCAGGACAATCGCCCGGGTCTTGAAATTGATTTTGGAACGAAGATCCTCGAGGTCTGGCTGCCAACTGTTGCGCTCGCTGAGATAGTAAGGATTTTCAATCGCCTCGATCTTGCTCAGCACGGCGGTATAGAGCGGATAGCCGGGCGTGGGAGTCAGAACATTCTCCCCCTTGTTGACCAATGCGGTCAGGCAGAGGTCGATCGCTTCACTCGCCCCAGTGGTGATGAATAAATCCAAAATGTTGTGGATCCCTTTGCGTTGCGCCTCTCGTTCCACCGCCTTCAACGCTTCCGGTATTCCCGATGATGGCGAGTAGCCATTATGATTGTCCAGAAGAGCACGATAGGTCGCTTCAATTATATGAGGGGGCGTCTGAAAATCGAACTGATTCGGATCCCCGATGTTCAGATAAAGCATCTCTTTACCGGTCTTGGCGGTCTCCTGCGCCAGTACTATAATATCACGCACCGCATAACGGATGTTCTCAGTGCGGGTTGCTGCTTGAATCACTCCTTTGCCCAACATTCCTGGTCTCCTCGTTTTTAGTCCGCTTAATTCATCTTGATGTTAGTTTTCCAAATGCTCCCGCCTACTTTGCACTAGTAGTTCATGTCAGATGTTTTGATGGAATTGATTCCCGATCAATTAACCAAAGCTTGTCCACAGTTTTTGCCCGCTGCAACGCAAGCACGGAGGCTTACGCTACCCCTCGCGTCGGTAGCGTAGGCGTCCCTGCCTGCGAGGAATTATAATCACGAATCGCAAGCACGGAGGATCGCAAGCACGGAGGCTTACGCTACCCCTCGTGTCGGTAGCGTAGGCGTC
>CAZCRQ010000357.1:0-2862 GCA_964501095.1 uncultured bacterium
GGTGTATACAGCGACCAAACCGATGACAGCAAGTGCGATGACAGTCCAGAAGAGAATCGGATCGCCGCTATGCAGAGCCCTTAATCGTTGCGGATAAGAGAATTTCATCATTTTGTCGCCTCCTCGACCAGCGCCTGAAAGACTACCCCGCGATGCTCATAATTCTCAAACTGGTCAAAGCTGGCGCAGGCGGGGGAGAGCAGGATAGTTCTACCTATCGGCGCTTCCTCGGCTGCCAGGCGAACTGCTCGCTCCAAGGTTCCGCAATGAATGATTGGGGCAAGTCCAGCCAATTCTTTCTCGATTCTCTCCGCCGCTTCGCCGATCAGCAAAATGCGTTCAACTTTGACGGCGACAAGCTGCTTGACGGGATCGAAAGGTGTCCCTTTATCCCGTCCCCCGAGAATGAGCCAGATCGGGGCAGCAACCGCTTCCAACGCCACCTTCAGGCTCTCGACATTGGTCGATTTACTGTCGTTGATAAATATTCTTCCGTTATTTAAAATAGTTTGTAAACGATGGGCGACTCCTGGAAAAGTCCGCAATCCTTCGCGGATGCGGGCAGTGGGAAGGGAGAGCAACCTCACCGCCAAGCTCGAAAACAGCGCATTTTCCAGGTTGTGCCGACCGGGAAGCGGAATCTCGACACGTTGAAGGATTTTTTCTTCATTACCCTCAAATATGAAAAACAACTCGCCATCTTTAAATCCAGCGCCATTTTCCGGGATACTCTCCGTATTGATGAAAAACTTCGCTGCTTTAACATTCTCTACAAGTCGAAGTATCGATGGATCGGTCTCGGGAAGGAGGAGAAAATCCTGCGTCTCTTGGTTGTTACTGATTCTTTTCTTCACCCGACCATAATTAAGGAGATCGCCATGTCGATCGAGATGATCCGGTGAAAGGTTGGTCAGAATCGCGATCTTCGGGCGAAAACTGTCAATTGTCTCCAGTTGAAAACTGCTTACCTCCACAACCGCATATTTGGTCTCAGGATGATGAAGCACCAGTTCCGAGAAAGGATAGCCGATATTGCCAGCCGCCAAGGCGTCCAATCCTGCGGTTTTTAAAAGATGGGCGATCCAGTGGGTAATCGTAGTCTTGCCATTGGATCCCGTAACTGCAATAATAACACCATGATAGAACCAGGAAGCCAGCTCGATTTCGCTGTAAACAGGAACCTGCTGCTCTTTTAGAAAATCTATAATCGGCACATTCAAGGGTATCCCCGGGCTGATGACGGCAAAATCCGGCAGAGGGCGATTCTGGTAACGATGCCCATCGGTCTCCGAGGCGATCCCCAAATCATTTAACTGTTGAACTTCCTGCGCCACACGATCCGCCGGATCTTTCTCCGTTACGAAGACCTCGGCGCCGTAATGATGAAGCAACCGTGCGGCAGCCAATCCGCTGCGTCTCATTCCGAGAATCCAGACAGACATTTTCGCGATTTCATTCTTAAAATTATATTTCATGGCTTTCTCATTGCTTCGATCAAACATTCCAATCGTATCGCCCGAGATCCTTTGATCATTATCCCGGCGCCATCCGGCAATTCATAAAGCAGACGGACGGCAAGCTCTTCGTAAGTTGCTTCTGGAATATATTCGACTCCACCATGTCCGGCTAACTCGGCTTCTTCCACCGCCCACGCCATTTTCTGCCCGAAGAAGAGAATCCGGTCGATTTTATCGAGTAGTGGGAAACGTCCAATCCGGCGATGCTCATCTTCTTCATATTTTCCTAACTCATACATATCGCCAAGAACTGCGACCCGATAGCCCGGTCGGTTGGATAAGGTCTGCAAAGCAGCTTCAACCGAGACAGGATTGGCATTATAGGTTTCATCGAGAATTTCAATCCCTCGTTCAAGGAGAATGATATTTCCTCGTCCTGGAAGCGGTTTCACCTCAGCCATAGCTTGTAGAGCCAGCTCTGGATCGGCTCCAGCTTCCACAGAAGTCGCATACGCCGCCAGAGCGGCGGAGGCAAAATGCCGTCCGGGAAGCTGTAATTGGATTTTCATCCCCTCGACAGTGAAAATCGGACGCGACCAAGCATCCTGCCCAACAATATGCCCATTATAGACCGACCAACGCCAATCATTCGGTATAGAAGTCATCGTATAACCGGCTTTCCGCCGGTTTGTCGCGGCACACTCACGCACTCGTTCATCATCCAGGTTGACAATCGCCAGACCACGATCGGCGATCCATTGAAATAATTCCCCTTTAGATTTTCGCACGCCCTCGATGCCACCAAAACCTTCCAGATGAGCTTCACCAATCGCGGTGATCAAACCTATATCAGGCTTGGCGATTTCACAGAGGAAGGAAATCTCGCCGGAATGGTTGGCGCCCATTTCTAAGACGATAAAATTCTCATCACCCTGGATATTCAAAAGAGTTAGTGGGAGCCCGATGTGATTGTTCAGATTTTTTTGACTGCAGGCGACTTCACCGCTGGGAGATAATCCGGCGGCGATCAGCTCTCTAGTTGTTGTCTTTCCGAAAGAACCTGTGACGCCGATCACAATCGCACCAACATTCTCACGCACCACCTGCGCCAGTTTCTGCATCCCCAACAGAGTATCTTCCATCACGAAATATGTACGATCAGAGCGTTGATTGCCAGGTTTCAAGAGCCAATCTTCGGATACAGCCGCAAAGGAAGTTCCGTATTCAAAGGCTATGGCAATAAAATCATGCCCATCAAATCGATCTCCACGAAGCGCCCAGAAAAGTTCACCCTGGCGGATCGTTCGGGAATCAATGGAGACCCGCGGAAGCTCATCGTCGAATGCCCCCGACACTTCAATTCTGGCTCTTTTCAGCATTTTACGAGTGATTTTCATGTTAGAAC
>CAZCRQ010000358.1:0-2852 GCA_964501095.1 uncultured bacterium
AATCTTATCACATTATTAATAAGTGAATCAAGTATTTGGTGTCATTCTGAACGAAGTGGAGAATCCCTTCCGCGGAATATAAGAATCGTTTGATTGTACGCTTGGTCGTTTTCTGAAATTCATCTTCAAAGATGCGGAAAGTCTTGATTCGTTTATAATCAGCGAGGTTTTTCTGCGCCTGCCGTATTTCTTCCTTGATCAGATCGTATATGTCTTCGGGTGTAGGACGTTTTTCCAGCTTTTCAAAGTGGAGATCGACCTGCTCATAATCCGGATGGATGAGCGCCCCGACTTCCTCCCCAAGTCCTTTTTCCCGCGGGATGCCAAGAACAATGGATTCCGCGATGAATCGACTATGGTTAAGATAAAACTCAATCTCCTCCGGGTAGACATTCTTCCCTCCTCCGGTGACAATCATGCTTTTCTTACGGCCGGTGATTTGGAGATAATTGTCTGGGTGAATGATACCGAGATCGCCGGTTTTAAACCAGCCATCCTCGGTAAAGGTCTCCCTAGTGGCTTTCTCGTTCCGGTAGTAACCCTGAAAGACATTGGGTCCCTTGAGGCAAATTTCTCCCACACCTTGTTCATTTTGGTCGATTATTTTATGCTGCACCCCGGGGATGGGCGGACCGACACATTCATGGCGCACTTTCCAAGGGGGAGTAACATGAGTAACCGGGCTGGTTTCCGTAAGCCCGTAACCTTGCATCAATCTCAAGCCCATACGATTGAAAAAGATGGCGGTTACCGGATCAAGAGGTCCGCCTCCGCTGACAAAAAATCGAATACTTCCGAATCCGGCTTTTTCACGTAAGCTCCGAAAAAGCATACCGCCGAGATTCATTCCAATCTTTTCCCCGCAACGTACAAGTGAAAACAGCGTGTTGACCAGTTTTTCCTTGCCTTTTTTCCGCACTCCGCGCATGATCCCTTCGTGCATTTTTTCGAAGAGGAGCGGCACACCGACCATCATTGTCACTTTTGTATCACGAATCCCGGAGATGATATCGTTGCTTTTTAAACTGCGGGCGTAAGTGATGCAACTGCCGCTGTAAATAGGCAGGAGAAAACCCGCCGTGGCTTCGAAACTATGATGCACCGGTAATACTGATAAAAAATTATCACCCGGACCAACATCATAAATCCGGTAGGCGGAGGCTACATTCGAGATGATGTTGCGATGGGAAAGCATCACTCCTTTACTGTGTCCGGTAGTCCCGGAAGTATACAGGATCGCGGCGATCTCGCTAAGGTCGCGTTTACGGAACTTCAGATCCAAATCAGCGCCCGCTTTAATCACATCGGAAAGTAGCGTGCAGCTCTCCTCGACATTATCGTCAAAGCTGATGATTGTTTTTAAAGAGGGAATTTCTTCGAGTTCATTGACCAGACTCAGGAATTTGGCGGAAGTGAAGAGCATCTTGGAGTTGGAATCCATCAGAACATGACGTATTCCCGGGGCGGGCAGCATACTGTCAACCGGGATGACCGCGGCGCCGGCGGTTTGGATGGCAAGGTAGCTCGCCGCCCACTCACGTCGGTTCTCACCCAGCACTCCAATATGATCACCTTCCTTGATTCCCTTGAAGAGCAACCAACGGGCGATGGCAAAAACCATGTCGCGAAACTGGCGGTAAGTGATCGCTCGATATTCCTCATCTTCCCAAGTGCGCATGATCGGCAGGTCGCTGAAATCCTTCGCACTTCGTTCCACCAGCTCACTCAAGGGAAAGATGCCGCGATCATCGCGAAGATGAGAATCGTATTCGTTCATTGATACCTCCCATTATCGAAAAAACCGCAGAGAGAAGAATCTCACCTGCGGTTCCTGCGAATGGATAATGTTGGAACGATTGCTTAGATTTCCGTCCATTCACCAAGAGAACATTAACCCAACGCGGGGCGTATTTACAAGTTCATCAAAGAGATAGGTGACTCCAGCATGGACATAACCGAACTGGTGTAGAGCATATTTGACACCCATTCCGACCATAACGTCCCGATTGATCCAACGAGTGCCGAAATTCTGGGCGAATCCGGCGCGGAGATAGATGATTTTCTTCATCCTCAACTCACTACCAAAAGCGAATCGTGTGCATGTATCGCCGTATATGGCTGGCGAAACATCGTAAGTGAGCAGAGCATTCTGATTGGGAGCAAATGCAGCACCAATGGTAAGCGTTGCGGGGATCGGCTCCAGATATACCCCTTTCACATTGCTGCTCCAGCGAAGTGAGTTGAACCAATCACGAGCCACAAGGGCAAGCTGCACTCGTTTCTCCCACGGGAGGGTATAAAGAAACCCAAAATCGAAACCCAGTCCGAAGGCATTGCCTTCCACCTGCCCTTCCCCGCCTTCCTTATTGTTTCCAAAGCTGGACCAACGAATTTTCGCCGTCGTACCCAATGATAAGCCAGGAATGACTTTAATATACTTCTGAATCATGGCAGGGATGGTGAGATTCTCGAGGAGTGATCCAGCCGCGATGCCGAAGGTGTTTTCACTCATGACCTCATCCCCGGAATTCTCGATATAACAACCCAATCCAAACCGTTTCAGCGGGTAAGTGGCGGCAAGATAATTGTATTGAATGAGATTGAACTGTTTTGTCCAGGTAAAACCGGCGATACGGGTGTCGGTAATACCGAGGGCGGCAGGATTCCAGCGTGCGGCATTCTCATCCGTCGCTGCGGCGATATAAGCCCCGCCCATACCCAAAGGCCTCGCACCCAAGCCAATATCAGCGAAGGCGCCCGGGATGCCGGAAAGTGTCTCGCCGAAGGTAAGCCCTGGTAAGCAGATTAAAACCAGAGCAAGGATTATTAGGCTTGGGGCTTGGGGCTTGAGG
>CAZCRQ010000359.1:0-2848 GCA_964501095.1 uncultured bacterium
CAATTCCCTGGAATGCTCAATCTCTGGCGTCCGGAACCTATATTTTCAGAATCCAAATTGAAAAAGAGGATTATTTAATAAAAAGTCAGTTGCTGCGGTGAATCATTAAATTATCTATTCCTTCTCTCGTTTCAAGATGTTCTTGAAGGATGATTCACATCCCGGCTAATCAGCAATTGCCTCTCACCTGATTCTTGAGTAACGCACTTTCTTTTTGTACTATTCGTAACGTGGACGCTATGTACCCCGAGATCGAACGTCATCGCGCAGAATTGGAGAAGTGTGTTACCTGCGGGATATGCCATCCAGTCTGTCCGACTTACCTGCTTTCCCATCGTGAGCTGTTGTCTCCGCGTGGGAGGATTGTGCTGCTGCGACGCCTGCTTGCCGGGGATATTCAACCGGCGGAGATCAGTGCGAATGCCTTTGATTTCTGCACCCTGTGTTATGCCTGTCAGACAGTATGTCCGGCGGGCGTACGGACTGATTCACTCTTCATCGCCGCCAGGAGCGATTTAGCTGCGTCAAACGGCATCGATAAGAGAAAGCAACAGATTTTCGATCTGCTGGAGAAACCAAACCGAGTGAACCAGGTGATCTCTCTGGTTTCTCTGGCTCAGAAGATCGTCGGACGCAAGATAGTGGAAAAACTGGCCGGCGGGATGGCGGTGCCAGAGTTGCGGACTCGTCCTTATTTGCGAGAATTGCCGTCAAAGTATGAGGCGTTTGGATCATGTAAGCTGCGTGTGGGTTTGCTCTTGGGCTGTGTCTCGAATTATGTCGATGAACATCCAGCACGTGCGGTGATCGAGGTGCTGCGTCGGCTGGGCGCCGAGGTGGTCATCCCGCCGGGTCAGATGTGCTGCGGCGCTCCGGCATTCAACAACGGCGACTTCGAGTCGGCGCGACGTCTGGCGAAGATCAATCTCCAGATTTTTTCTGAGGCTGATGTCGATTGGATTGTTTCGCCGGACGCCACCTGCGGAGGTGCATTCCGTCATGAGATCCCCATGCTGCTCGAAGATGACGATGAGTTCAGTGAACTAGCAGTTAAAATCGCCGAAAAAACAATTGATTTCGCAAGTTTCGTGGTGGATAAACTCGATCCAAAATTTCCGGAATCGATCCACGGACCGTTGAATATAACTATCCACGATTCTTGTCATCTCACTCATACTCAGAAAGCGCAGGGAAAAGTGAGAGAACTGCTCTCGCGTCTGCCGGGGGTGAAGATTGTCGAAATGGCGGAAAGTACCTTATGCTGCGGATTCGGCGGCTCATTTTCGGTCGGTTATCCGGAACAAGCTGAGAAGTGGAGCAAACGCAAGATTCAAAATATCCTCGATTCCAAGGTCTCCACTGCGGTTGTCGGCAGCCCAGGGTGTATCATACAACTTAAGCAGATTGTAGATCGTGATAGTCGAAACCGGATCAATCTAAAACATCCTGCGGAGGTTATTGCGGAGCGGTGCGGGTGGTCGTTTTGATGTGTAGCCTGGACGTGCCACCGTCCAGGGAAATTGGATATTTGGCAAAATGTCAATGGAATTCCCGGACGATTGAACGTCCGGGCTACCTAGCTTAAACAACCACTTTTTAAATAATTGGGTAAGGAGAAACGAAACGATGGAAAGCACGGATATGTTCCTCACAGAGGAGCAGAAGATGGTACGGGAGATGGTGCGTGATTTTGCGGAAAAGGAGATAAAACCGATTGCTGCGGAAATTGACATTAACGAACGATTCCCTGATGAAACTATTGCTAAAATGGCAGAGATCGGACTTCTGGGGATCACCATACCGGAAGAAGAGGGCGGCAGTGGAATGGATACAGTTTGTTATGCAATCGCCGTCGAGGAAGTCAGTCGGGTCTGTGGTTCAACTGGGATCACTCTGGCGGCGCATATTTCTCTCGGAGTCGCCCCGATTGCGATGTTCGGCTCGCCGGAGCAAAAGAAAAAATACTTGCCTTCACTTTGTTCCGGCAAATATCTAGGCGCTTTTGGGCTTACTGAACCTAATGCCGGATCCGACGCCGGCGGCACCGAAACCACCGCGGTCAGGAATGGAGATGGCTGGATTCTCAACGGTTCCAAGATCTTCATCACCAACGGCAGCAAATCCGGAACAATTGTCGCTACGGCAGTTACCGATAAATCCAAAGGGACTAAAGGGATCAGCAGTTTTATCGTCGAACGCGAGAATCCCGGCTTTTCCGTCGGAAAAAAAGAGCGTAAACTCGGTTTACGTGGCTCGGATACGGTCATGCTTCACTTCACCGATTGTTATGTCCCTGAAGACGCTATACTTGGCAAGGAAGGTGAAGGATTTAAACAATTTTTGACAATTCTTGATGGGGGACGCATTTCCATCGGAGCGATGGCTCTCGGCATCGGACAGGGCGCCTTCGAGGAAGCGTTGCGTTACAGCCAGGAACGCAAGCAGTTCGGCAAGCCTATCGCTGCCCATCAGACGATCCAATTCAAACTGGCGGATATGGCGACGGAATTGGAAGCCGCACGTCACCTGGTCTATCATGCCGCGAAATTGAAAGATGTAGAGAAAGATTACATCCGTCAAGCGTCAATGGCGAAACTCTATGCGAGTGAAGTCGCCACCCGCGCCTGCAACCAAGCGGTTCAAATTCATGGCGGATACGGATACTGCATGGATTACCCGGTGGAACGGATGTTTCGTGATGCTAAGCTTTGCGAGATCGGGGAAGGCACCAGCGAAATTCAACGCTTGGTGATTGCCCGGACATTGATGAATTAAAAAAAATACAGGATAGGAATGATGTTAATGATAAGAATGATAAAGAAACCATCATTTAAATATTCAATATTTT
>CAZCRQ010000360.1:0-2811 GCA_964501095.1 uncultured bacterium
GGCGAGAGCCAAAACTTTCCCGCTCTTAGGTTTAGTCACCACCACCATCCCACCGGCGGCACGAGTTATCTGAACCGCATGTGCCAACTCTTCCTCAGCAATGGATTGAATCATAATATCAAGAGTAAGATGGACATCCGCGCCGTCAATCGCTTCTTCTCTTGGGGAATTGTTGTGGTGAATCTCGTGTTCCAAAGCATCCACCTGTACAATTTCAAAGCCAGGTTTTCCTTTTAGAACTTGGTTAAAAACCTCTTCAATTCCTCCAGCCGGGAGGTTATTGTGACCAACATAACCGAGCACCTGCGCCCCGACCTGTTGGAAGGGATAATCACGAACGACATCATTCTGCAGCTCGACTTCCTGCGGATTCAGCTGTCTCAAACTAGTCATTTGTTCGTAAGAGACGCGAACTCTCTTAACCAACCAGACAAACTTTTCCTTCACCTTTAAACTATCCTCGATTGTTCTCTTTGAGATGTTCATGATTTTGGCAAGATTATCTCTGAGTTTTGTTTTATCTTTTACGATCTTCGGATGAAGTCCAATAGAGACATAGTTGGTTAAACTACAGGTGAGCCGTTTACCGTTGCGATCATAGATGCTTCCACGCAAAGGGGGAATTTCGCGTTCACGTAAAGACTGTTCGAGAGCAAGATCGGAGTAGTGCTTGTGATGAAAGAGTTGAATATTGACAAGCTGCCCGAAAATGCCAATTCCCAGGAGTGAGAAGATGACCACGACCACTATGATTCGTTCAAACGGCAACGATTCAATCTCGTTGGCGGGAAATACTTTTCTCTGGTTCCATCTCATGGTTTCCTCCGCATCTCATCTGGTTTTAGATAGATTTTCAGATATTTCTGCTTGATAACAGCTTGTTTCATCCCCATCGATTCCGCCAGACTAATAATGCTGCGATCCGAGTAGAGCGCCGCTTTCTTGTTTTCCAGCTCTCGGAGTTCATTTTTCACCGCCACCGACTCCTTCATCAACACGCGGATTTCCCGTCCATAATCGAGGCATTTATTCGACAACGCAACTCGAAGAATCCCGAAGGTCAGCAAGCTGACGGTAATCAAGATCATTATCACCGAGTAGAGTGTCAGTCGGGATTTTTTGCTCCTTCGATCCAATGATTTAAAACGACGCATCTTTGGGGTGTTGGAAAATGATAAATTCATCGGATTCTCAAGACTCCACGCATTCTTACACTTTTGGCTCGCGGATTTTGGGCGATTTCTTTACTTGTCGCTTTCAAACATCCGGGAAACAATAATTTAACGCGAGCATTATTCCCACCACAGGTACAGACCGGCTGTCGAGGCGGACAGAGGCAATTTCTCAGTTCAGACTGGAAAAACTGTTTCGCCAGTTTGTCTTCCAAACTGTGATATGTCAGGGTGATCATCCTGCCGGCGATGTTTAAGATGTCGAGTGAGGCAGGCAGGATTTGACGAATCGCATTTAATTCATCGTTCACTTCGATACGAATCGCCTGAAAAATTCGCCGCACTGTATCCATTTGCCGGTGTGACGGAACAATAGTGCAAATCACTTCGTACAACTGTCCAGTGGTAACGATTGGGCGCGATTCGATGATTCTCCGGGCGATCCACGAAGAATTCTTCTCTTCAGCATACTGCTGAAAAACACGTTTCAGCGCATTATACTCATAATTGTTGACTACTTCATAAGCGGAAAACGACTGCGAACGATCCATTCTCATATCCAGTTTACTATTCAGTTGGAAACTAAATCCCCGCTCTTTTTGGTCAATCATTCGACTTGAGACGCCGAAATCGTAAAGAATGCCGTGAACCATCGAATTCCCAATTGAATGAATAATCTTATCGATATAAATGAAATTAGAATGAATAATAGTGATACGGGATACGTTTTTAAATCTTGATTTTAAATAGAGGACAGCTTCTTCGTCACGGTCAACTGCGATCAATTGTCCATTTCGACCCAGGCGTTTAAGAATTTCAGCGGAATGCCCTCCCCCGCCAGCGGTCATATCAATATAGATACCGTTTATATCAGATATTAGATAATTAATTACTTCATCTACCATCACCGGAAGATGATATGTGGAAGTATAATCAGACATTTAGTATACTTCGGTTGAAATACCACTCTCAATTTCATCCTGCCATTCTGAAAGTTCAGTCAGAATTGGTTTCTGTCCTTTATAGCGTTCCAAAGTCCAGATCTCAAAGGAGGTGCCAGCTCCATGAAGAACAATATCCACCCGTCCGCTATTCTCAGAAATTCCTAAATAGTGCCGGCTCTGAGGAGTCAGAAAGAAGCGATTCTGATTGTCGATCTTCGTTCGTTGTACGACGCCATAAAGAGCCCGGAGATATTTCCTTTTTATCAACGCATTGCTTTGCGCTGTATGGATAGAATTTATATATTTGTTCCAAATAAGGTCTGGTCGGACGAGGAGGTACCCCTCTTTCACGGGTGCAATCCAGAAATACCCATTGATAATTTCATCAGGAGTATCATTACGAAACATGGAAGGAAAAACGAACCTCCCCGTTTCATTCAGCGTGAGATGATGTGATTGATGAAAATAGGACATGAGATTTATGCCTCTATCATCATTAGTGCGAAACCGACAGTCTCCAACCATTGGAGCAAATACAAACAGATCCAAGGCAAAAATGAGCCAATTTGAAGCATGAAATAAGATAATAAATATTTCTCAAAAAGTCAATGACTTTCTCTAATGGAGCGAGATTCTTCAATCTCTCTTGTTGTTTTACTAAATACTTATATTACAAGTGTATATGTTCTTTAGGC
>CAZCRQ010000361.1:0-2792 GCA_964501095.1 uncultured bacterium
TAATGACACAGAGTATTATTATCACATCGAAAGTCTGATTAAGGACATCAGCCAACTGTAACGACTTTTCGGGAAGATCGTAGCCTATCTCGGGCATCACTTCACGAGCGATGGAATGAGTCGGTGCGTCAGAGTCGGTCGGCGAGATAATTCCGACATTCTCCCGATCCATCTTGCAGGCGTACTCCTCGTTACATTACTCTTGAGTCAGGAAAAAACGACCAGTAATTTGTTGCAAAATGTCCATTTTCAACTCGTCATTTTCTGAACATGTCAACATGAATCCAACGCAGTCAACGACCACTTCTGGAAAGCAGGATGTTTTCGATAAACTGTGGAACACCCTGAAATCCATGCGATTCGCCATCATCCTGCTATTGGTGATTACACTCGTATCAATTTTGAATCTTTTCGCTAGTGAATTCATTGTCTCGACGAGTGAGAGGGCTTCCGAGGCGCAGCAGGTCTATCTTCAAACCTACGGTGAACCACGCGCTTCGCTGCTCACTTTGTTCCAGATGTACACCCCCTACCGCTCCTGGTGGTACACTTCGCTGCTTGGATTGCTGACACTCTCGTTGCTGATCTGCGTAATCGACCGGGCGCCCATTGTCTGGCGTAAAATTACCAAACCTCTTTTCATCTCAAATACAGAAAACTTCGCTGAATTCCATTTGAATATCCAGCTTGATGGTTCAATGTCTCTCGTTGACTCATTTTATCAGAAGCTGAGAAAGTCAGGATACAGAATACGAGAACAAGAGGTGGAAGGAGTAAAATTCGTCCATGCTGGTAAGAATTTGATTATTCACCTTGGACCATGGATTATTCACTTGGGTTTTATCTTGTTGATCATCGGAGGAGCGATGATTGCACGTGGGGAGTTGAAGATGGAGGCTCGTGGTTTACCGGGTGAACTACTCGCCCTGGATGAAACGCTCTGGGGATTTAACCTCCGGGTGGATAATTTTCAAGTAGAATACTATCCTTTGCGTCAGGGACAGATTGTGCAGGTAGATGGCGGCGCCATCATTGGAAGAATCGTTAAAGAACATAACAATGGCACCTTTGATCTTGAACAGTATCGTCCCCAAAATGGATTTCTCACCGGTGTGGAAGCGCCGCGGATTTCTAACCGGATCGACAGTCGCCTGGGGGGCAACCGAATCGATCAGGCGAACATCTCCGATTATATTGCCACCCTTACTGTGATCGAAAACGAAAAAGAGGTGCTAACCAAGCGAGTGGAAGTTAATCATCCGTTACGTTACCGTGGTTATCGGTTCTATCAATCATCATTCGATGACCGACATGTTGATTCTGAAGGGCGATGGACAACCATCATCGAAGTGAGAAAAGACAAAGGCTCGACTTTGGTTTGGAGCGGCATTATCATTGTGACCTTGGGGCTGATTCTTGGTTTGTACTTTTCTCCACGTGAGATTTTTGCCCGGATCGAAAAGAGAGACGATAAAGTGCAGATTCAACTTGCTAGCAAAACTACACGCAATCCAACTCTGCTCACTAGGCATTTTAAAGAGATTGTCAATGAAATTAAAATCTATAGTAAAGATAGATAAACATGAAACTGAAATATCTCATCGCTCTCCTGGTGATTGTACTGGTTTTGTGGCTAATATATTTCAGCAGTCAATCAATTGAAAATATCAAATTTTCCCCAAAGCCAGCCGCTGAGACACCAGCGTCTTTCAAGCTTAGCGGAACGGAGCAGTTACCTACCGTCACTTCGGTGCACCTGGCGGTGAAAGATACTTCCGGAACCAACTTTCCTGAACTGACGCTTAAACCTGGGGAGTTGGCGCCTTTACTCGGAACACCTTACCACCTACGGGTAACTCAGTTTTACACCCACTGGAATTGGGATCGTCGCGCGATTAACCTCTCTTACAATCCTCAGAATCCAGCAGTTAAAGTTGAGATTCTTCGTGATGGGGAAATGATCGCCTACCACTGGGCGTTTCAAAAGGTGCCTTTTTTCCGGCTTTCTGGAATGGGAGGGCAGACTTTTGCCGAAGGTGGAGAGTATGCTTTTTCATTACTTTCTTATGATGGATTGAAAATTCCTGTTGATAGATGCTGCGGTCAATAGTCTATTTTAGCTATCCCAGGGGGTCGTAAGATGTTCGCGGATAAGGGAAATATCCATGTTTAGGTATTGGTTTAAATGTTTGATACTATTTTATCTAATCGGGTAATTTATGGAACGAATTGACTCATTTCTTTTTGGAATCGCATTTTATTCATACTTATTTTCCTTCATACTTTACATTCTTCACATCGCTCTGAAGAAAGAGTTGCTGGGGAAGATGGCGACGGTCATCGCCTTCATCGGGATGTTGCCGCATTCCATTGCCTTTGTCGCTCGCTGGATTATCCAGGGACATGTTCCGTTGACAAATATGTACGAATATATGGGTTTGATGTCCTGGATGGTAGTGGTCGGGTTGATTATTTTTGTCATCCGCTATCGAAACATGAGAATCGGGGTTTTTATTGTTCCTATGGCGATCATGCTGATGGTCACCGCCAGCCTGCTCCCTTCTGAAGTGAACAAACAATTGATGCCGGCGTTGCAATCCACCTGGCTGGCGATTCATGTTTCCATGGCGGCGCTGGGATCGGGAGCCTTTCTTATCTCCTTCTCCGCGGCGGCTTTATATTTATTGACAACAATTATTGATAATAATCCATCGATACACAAGGATTATAATAAAAAAGCAGAAGCCAACCGTGTCTGGGTACTTTTTATTACTCTTTGGATTGGAATACCG
>CAZCRQ010000362.1:0-2776 GCA_964501095.1 uncultured bacterium
AATATTTTTGTCTTTAATTAAATAGAAATGTTTTGGCAATAAATCTTTGATTTCCTGATCATTTAAGTCAGGATGAATAGTAATTGTTTTCTCGCCTATCTTATACTTTGTTCTCTTCACCTCAAAACCCAGACTTGGTGCTTTATAGAAACATGTTTCAATTGAACCCATTTCAGTCTCAATGGAGACAGTAAAACTATCCTCACCTTTAGAAAGCAACTGTTCGGTTAAGGAAAATCTCACATGTGGTCCATCGAGTAATAATGCCCCCGGATCGCTTGGCGCTTCAAGTGTCTGCTTCATCAGCAACAGTGGCTGCATGATGCTGGACTTGCCGGAACTGTTCGCTCCCGCCAGAATAGTCAAGGGTTTAATCTCAATGTATTTTTTTTCCTTGATTGACTTATACCCTTGGACAGAGATACCGGTTATGGAATTTGTCTCTATAGCCATGCCTTTTCTCCCTCGATCATCCTGATTTTATTTCAACTAGACCTTGTTAAAATAATCGTAACAGTTTAGCTTAAAAGAAATCTCGTTCAGAATAACCAAGCATCGTAGATTTTAATGATCTAAACAATTTCAATTAATCATGCCTTGGCGGCGGGAGAATAGGCGGCTTCTCCTGTTCCTTTTGCCGTTTTTCAACTTCGATTTCGGAGACCAGGATGCTGGGCGAAATAGCGGAGACCGGCACCATCCCCGACTCCGCTCCGCAGGTGCCGTTGAAAACCGCATCGTCATCACCGGTAATCAGAATCTTGCTGAAACTGGTGAGGGGTGTGCCGACAATATCCACTCCCCGCACGATTTCATCTGCACGACCATCCGCATAAACCCGATAGACAAGCAACGGATTCACTTTGAACGCTTGGGGTCCACGTCTGCCGGTCATGGTGAAGCCGCCGGAAATATCATCAAAAACCAATCCATAAGGTTTACCCTGTTTCCTGCATTCTTCGATCAACATTTCCCTCAGTCTCTGATAAGGTACGGTTTTTTCCGATTGTACGATCAGGTTGCCTTGCCGGCTGACGATGTCTCTGCCATATTGACGACGACCGTGACCGTTGCTGACTGGGAAATTTTCGATCGGAGAACGTGAAGTCAGGAAGTTTTTCAAAATCCCCTTCTCCACCACCGGAACGCGTTGTGCGGGGACGCCTTCGTCATCGAAGCGATAATAGCCTCGTAAGTCGACTCCCTGGAATTCCACCAGTGTGGGATCATCATAGATGCTGATGAACTCGGGCAGGATTTGTTCATTGACCTTTTTTGTAAAAGTCTGCCCTTCGGTTTCACTCTTCTGACGGTGCCCTTCGATGCGGTGTCCGAAGATTTCGTGAAAAAACACCCCACTGGCTCGATTTTTTAAAATCGCCGGTCCGATATAGGGTTCCACCACTGGCGCCGCAATCAAAGCTTCGAGTTCACGCACCAATCGCTCGGCATCCGCCAATACTAATGATTCCTCCGGCAACCTCTCCACCGATGCCATATCATAGTACTCGCTACGTTCCAGTTTCATCCCATCTTCCGCCATGCCGTTAAGAGACATCGAAAGACGAATGTAGTAATTGCTATGTTGAAGACGACTGCCTTCGTTGTTGACCATGAAAATAGTCTGATCAGTGTATCCCAGCCGTACAGTGGAATGCTGGATAAACGGGAACTGCCCGAAATACTCGCCGATCCGTTTGATGAAAGGATTCCAGGTTGCGGTATCGAGTTTTGTCCAATGACTCTCACCGGTGAATTTTTGGGGATCGAATTGGGAGAAATCGTTGGACAGGTCTTCCTCTTCCACTTTGACCTGTCGGTTCGCCAGCACTTTTGTAAAACGCTCCTGGGCGTTGCGATACTGACGCTCGGTCTCGTTCCAAAGCTGGTTCCGGATCGCTTCCAGATCCGCTTCGAGGGGAAATTCAACTGTCCGTCGAAATGAGTAATTATCCCGCCAGCTTCCTCCCCGGATCTCATGAGTATTATCCAACTGGATCCCTCCGACCCGAACATCGACATCGATAAAGCGCTGGAAGGATTCCGATGGTTCCTCCAAACCCCCATCATTCACCGCGATATCGTAAGTCTTGCGTTCTGTCACCGTGTACTGGAGATAATACAGTGGAGGCTCCGTCTCCGAGACCAGGTTTTGCATGCTTCGATCCAATTCCGCCTGCATGACCTCCAACAGCGCTTCTGAGCCAAATCCTGTAGATCCGAAAAATGGCGCCGTAACAACCAGGTAGATAATGATTCCAATCCATGATAACCGCAGCATGAAACCTCCCTTCATCCTTGTAGAACCTGCTTTTTGTCTTTTACCGCTGATCTCCTTAAAACCACGCTTGCATCTTAAAAAGGAAATTAAGGCTGAGTTTAACTTTATGCAATATAGGACTTATGGGACTTATCAGACCTATAGGACTAATATCCTATGATTTAAAGAGACAAGAATTTCCCGGAACCGGAGCCTGATCAGGTGAGTACCTTGCAAAAGTACGGCGGAAACAATACTTTTAACGCACATTATGATCTAGTGAAAGGGGCAGTAGCTCAGTTTGGTTAGAGTATCGGCCTGTCACGCCGAGGGTCGCGGGTTCGAACCCCGTCTGCCCCGCTTGTTTTTCTTCCCGAACCACAAGCGCTCATGCTTGTGGTTTTTTTCCTCTCCGCACTTTTATACTATATTGGCTCACTCGAGGGGGAAGTTGTTATCTAATACTCAGGCAATTAAATTTTAGAGTGATTCCTGTTAATCAGGCTGTCCGAGAAT
>CAZCRQ010000363.1:0-2772 GCA_964501095.1 uncultured bacterium
GCACCCTTCGAGAAATCCCAATCACGAATCGCAAGCACGGAGGCTTACGCTACCCTACATGGTGAAATATCCTTAATTTCCTCAGAGCTGCAATGATCGCCAGGAAATTAAACCGCACTCTAGTTTTATTATCTAATAGAAGGAACATAGAAGGAACAGGGAAAATTCAGCGATCCTCTGACTTAGTCGGGAACTCTGGAGAAATTTAAGGCAAAAATATGAGCATACAAGCACGAGCAACCATAGTACTTATCATCATCCTTTTCCTCACCACGATTGTCATTTCCCGCGAATTAACCACCATCCAGGGAACGCTTCTTGATAAAGAACAAAAAACAGGTATTCCCTCAGCTTCGGTTCTTGTCTTCGAGAAAGGCGGCGAAACTCAAGTGACCGGTGCCGCTTCTGACCTCGACGGCAGATTTCGGATCGATTTCCTCCCTTTTGGAACTTATGATCTGAGGATTCAAGTCTTGGGTTATGAAACGCAGATAGTGCGCAACGTCTCGCTTACACCGTCCAATCCTAAAGTTGAAGTGGATGACGTTTTTCTTGCCCCGGCAACGTTGGAACTCCCGGAAGTGTCGATGGTGGTTCAACGCGATCAACTGATGCTTGCTCCGGACAAGAAAGTGTATCGAGTCACAGAGAATTCGCCCACCGCTGGCGGGACAGCCTCCGATGTCATGGAAAGCATCCCCTCGGTCAGTGTCGATGTCGAGGGGAATGTCAGCCTGCGGGGCAGCGAAAATGTGCGGATTCTTATCGACGGCAAACCGAATATACGGATGAAATCCAATCCGGCTGACGCCCTGCAACAGATCCCCGCTTCCATGATCGATTATGTCGAGGTGATCACCAATCCCTCGGCAAAATACGAAGCGGAGGGGAATGCCGGAATTCTTAATATCGTCTTGAAGAAAGAATCTCGACCGGGAGTAAATGGTTCTATAAACGCTTCAGCCGGATTGCCGGGGAATGCCGGAACATCGTTCAACATCAATCGACGCCTGAATAAATTCAATCTTTTTCTCAATGAAGGCATTCGCTACCGGAATCATAAAGGCAAAGGCATCACTCGGGAAAGATTTTACAATAATCAGGACACTTCAGCGATGAACGCCGACCGTGAAAACCGCCGGGAAGGATGGTCGAACAACGCTCAGCTCGGCCTTGAGTATTTCCTCAATACTAAAAATACACTCTCCCTCGCCTTCTCCCATGAATATGGCGAGAATCAGAGCCCCAGCGATATTCATTACCGATATTACGACTTTGACGATCAGCTCATTTCCCACATCCTGCGTGAGAATCCCCAAGAGGAAATCAACCGTGGGTATGGCATTGAATTGGGTTATGATCGGCAATTCGCGGGAGAAGGGCAGAAGCTGACCTCATCGTTCAAGCTGGATACGGAGTCGGAGCGTGAATTGTCACAAGCGACCGAACGGGAACTCCTTGATTCCGCGCCATCGATTTCAGTAAACCAGGATATTTCCAACCGTCAGGCGGAGACCAGCTACCTTTTTCAGATGGATTATACCTATCCATTCTCAGAAGACGGCAAGTTTGAAGCGGGCATCAGAAGCCAGATACGCGATTTATCTCATGAATATAGTGTGATCGATGAATCTACAGACAATCCCATCTCGGACTTTACAGATCACCTTCTCTACGACGAGGGCATCCAGGCGGGTTATCTCCTCTTCGCGAATCGTTATCATGCATTCTCCTATCAGGTTGGTCTGCGTGCGGAGTATTCTGACATCCGCACCGAGCTGGTTAAAACAGATCATATTTATGACCGCGAATACCACGACTTTTTCCCGTCGCTTCATCTCAGTTACGACCTGACAGAAGAGCATTCACTCCAGGCGAGTTACAGCAGCCGTCTCGACCGTCCGCGTTACTGGTTCTTTGTCCCGTTCCACAATTTCGACGATTCGCGCAGCATACGTAAAGGCAATCCCGATCTTGATCCTGTATACACCAAATCCTTTGAGGTTGGTCACCTGCGGCAAAAGGAGTATTCCACTGTAAGCAGCAGTTTTTTCTACCGCTATTCTGTTGATGTAATTGAATTTCTGCAGAGCCTGGAGGAGTCGAAGATTGTTACGCAGCCTTTCAACCTTTCGACGCGGGATTCTTATGGATTTGAGTGGATTTATGCCGGCTCCTTAGCTCCCGGGTGGACCGTGCAAGTGGATTTTAACACCTTCCGCGCTCTGACGCATGGTAGTTATCAAGGGGAAAGCTATGATACAGATCTTTTCAGTTGGGAGACGCGCGCCAGCACCATGATCAACCTGATGAGGCGCTATAAGGCGCAATTGCGCTTCCGTTATCATGGTCCCCGTAAAACCCCGCAAGGTTCATTCGATTCGATGTATCATGTCGATTTCAGTGTCAGCCAAAGTTTTATCCGCAATAATGCCAATCTTACCCTTTCCATACGTAACCTGTTAAACAGCGTCCAACGAACCGGAGAAAGCGAGACGGTAAGTTTCCATACGTATTCCCAATTCAAGCCTCGAGGACCCTTCTTCTCTCTTCAATTCAGCTATTTTTTCAACCAGGATCGGAAGAAGAAAAGGGAGGAAATGCAGCAATCTCCGATGGAAGATGGTTTTGAGGAGGAATTTTAGGTTTGTTGGCGGAAGCACGCCCCAAGCAAGCTGTAATACGAGGAACCAATTTTATTGTGGTAAGATATTGTTTTTATTGGAAATAGCTCTCTTTTTCTCCTGGACAACAAGTAGTCCAGGGCACCCC
>CAZCRQ010000364.1:0-2755 GCA_964501095.1 uncultured bacterium
GCTGACACCACTACCTGCGATGAGGGGTAGCGTAGGCGTCCCTGCCTGCGATGAGGGCGTCCCTGCCTGCGATGAGGGCGTCCCTGCCTGCGAAGGATCGTATTCACGAACCTGCACAACAAGTAGTGCAGGGCACCCATCTTTGTAGTCTTTATAGACATTCGCAGGCAGCCTGTTGTGTATGAATGATACCCAACTAAGCAGTTAAAATAGAAATAGGTCATTTTCTAAAATACCTCTTTAGTGATTATACGATTCGAACAGTCGCTCTGGGCTCGGGTATTTTGGGCACAGTCAGCGGGGCACTTGGTTGTTATGCGGTGCTGCGTCGTCAGAGTCTTTTAGGTGATGTCATCAGTCATGCAGCACTACCTGGAGAGGAATATGCCTCCCGCGTAGTTCGTTACGCGAAACGACAAGATTATATTTCCGAGAAAGATGGGAGTCTGGTTCTCACTCCTGCCAGACGAGACCTGGCAAAGAAAGCCATTATCGAGTGAATTTAAAACGTGAGACTCCGATGGAGGCGAAACGATATGGTCATCGACGAGAGGATGACTATCCTTGGGCAATAGCTGGTTTTTTCCTCAGCTTGGCGGTGGTCATACAAAACACATTATTCCTCATTCCCTCGTTTCTACCCCTCACCCTGGTTTTCGGGATAATAATCAATCGCTTGTATGTCCGTCTTTTCTGGATCGGCTGCTCCCCCAGCGCTTGGTCAATAAAAACCCCTTTTAAACGCGCGGTCATCATTCCGAAGCAATGTTTACTTCGGTTTAGTGTCGGAAAGTTCTTTTTTCGCACTAGGTTATATATTGAATATCGCAGCAGTTTGAACCAGGAAATAAAGATCTTCCATTACCCCTCTTTTGACCTTGGGGCATTTCTTTGGGAACTTGTCGGTCAGCAGCCAGAGGTTTTAGAGCCATCCGCCTTGGCATTTTTGGAGAGATACAAGAGACAGCAAAAAATCCGCCGTTCTCCCGGAATCGCCACGTTTTTCTTAATCATGAGCCTGGCGATGCTTTTTCTCACGTTAGCCTCGAAACAGTCCACCATCCCGGAAGGTATGTTTTTTATTGTCTATCCCGGGATTTTTAGCGCTCTCTCGATCACCGCATTGTTCCTCCTCGCCCGTTTTATCCGGCTCCAATGGAGCAATCCTTCACAAGCCCATTCTGCATTGGGACTGTGTCTTTTTTGTTTCTTGATCCTCTCTCCCCTTTTGATTTTCACCTTCAGCCAGCTTGCCCCCTCTCTTTTCACGATCAACCTCTGGATTGCGACCATTTCACTTTTTCTTTTGGCTGGGGTGCTCTTTATCCGTCCCAGCCTACTAACTCTCGGAGTTACCGCTCTTATAATAATCGGTTTATCATTTTTCAAAAGCTCCTTTGATCGGAAGCGAGAGATCAATCTGATCCGGACGTTTGGGGAGAGTAAAGGAATTCAACTTGACCTGGGATGGCACTCTGGTTTGAAAGACTTTTTCTGGACTATCGCACAAAAACCGGACGGCGCCATTCAAGCCTCCAGTTATTCTCTTTCCGGGGAAAAATTGGCGGTGATTGAAACTACCCCCGAGCGGGATATGCTGGTTCCCTCGCTGCAATACACATCGGGAAGAATCCTCCCGATCTCTCCTTACCAGTGGATTGCAGCCGTCAATCGCCGAATAATACTTCGGACTGCCGAGAATGAGGCGGTCAACCTCATCTGGCATGGGGATCAAGCGGATTCTCAAAAGGAGGAACTGAATGATTTTCTGGATCCCCTCCTTCCTTCTCCATCTTATCGTTATATAGCCTGGACAACAACGACCAACCGCCTCTGTATTGCCTCTCCCGAGAGCCTCAGAACGAAGACATTTCAATTTCCCCATCCCCCATATACTATGCTTGGTTGGCTCTCGGATGAAGAGTTGATATTTCAGGTCAGCTATTTCAAACTCCTGGCAGATTCCAGCAGTCAAGTTCATGAAACCTGGAAGTTGAACGTTGTGGAGGGAAAGAAGGAGCTGATCGATCTATCCTCGGTACGCTGGAAATTGCTGGAAAAAACGACATCTTCTTTCAGGTTATGGGGCGCGAGGAACAGAGAAAAAGGAGTTTTTCACCTGTTCAATCCCCTGAAAGAGAGTAAACTGGAAACCCTAAAGATAGGAAAGTCCTATCATTATCGGGACTTGCTAAAGGCTGGCATGTTTTCCGACAGTACAAAGATATTAGTCCTTCACTCAGATTCCGCTGGGAAGGATTATATCGTATATTTGCAAGTGCGAGAACTTTTCACGCCGCTGGAGAATCATCTCCCGGGAGATTTGATCGATTGCCGCATATTGGATAATTGTGCGATATTCATCATGAAAAACGGCATTGTGAACGAATGGTGGGTTTTGAGAAAAGATCCGGACACCTGGGCATTGAAACGCCTTGGAAGAACTTTTGCGCTCTTCAATCGATTTGGGAGTCGGAAAATTACTTCGTTCACCGCATTCTCTCCGGTGGGTAACCGGATAATCTGGCAATACAATGGATTGTCCGGTGTTGCCAAGAATCAGGGTTATGCTATATGGGAGTTCTCCAATGTCCGATGAATCTGGTTTATAGACTCCGAATCGAGAGGAAGAATTCAAGCAGATCTTAAGTACGTTATTTAGATCTCCGAGACATCTCCATTGATTAAATGAAGGATAAAATGTAAATCCATATAAATCATAATCTTATGTAATTTTTAACCAAATCATAGAATG
>CAZCRQ010000365.1:0-2705 GCA_964501095.1 uncultured bacterium
TTGTTGGCCAATTCAAAATCTACATCATTCCAGACATCTTTGTACTTTGTCGAAAGACCCTTGAATGCGCTCATGTCCAGGGTTACGCTCTGCGGCTTTTCGCTCCAGTAGTTTGAAACCACCACCACAAGCGCCTTTTCGGTATCATAGTAGCTCACGAAAACGTTCGAGTTATCCTTGATTACTTTGCTCTTTTTGCTGAAAAACGGAGTAAATTTGTCAGACGTAAGATTGTACTTATCATACAGCCCCCACATCTTCTGGCTGAAAGTGCCATAACCCAAAGCGACCGATCGGGGATATGCATTCACAAGCAGTCCCTGTGCCCAGGCCGTTTCGAGGGGTGATTCCGGCCTTCGCAGCATATCGCAGGGAACTCCGTACAGTTTTCCGTTCATCATTGCGCGAAGCGCGCCCGGGTCGGTCCTTGACTGGGGATCGAAGAATATGGAACATTCCCCGGTCCAATATGCGCTTATGAGTCCCATCAGTGGCGGATGCGGCCAAGCGACATGGTTATCGATAATGAATTCCGGGTCCTTTTTTATGCCTTCGTTGTAGAAATACTCCATTAGCTCGCGATACCTTCGAATGGGGAATGTAAAGACCAATCGGCCGTACGGATCAACCGTGCCACAACCGTGCTTCACATTGGCGCAGCCGCCAAGCTGCCCCAATCCCCCGTCGAAAAACACTCCGTTCCAATCATAATGCCGAACTGCCCCTGCCATGCCGCGAGCGAAAAAGTCACCAAATTCACTGTTATAACAGACTCCGAAGGCGGCTTGTTCGGGGTCACCTACTCCCTGAAACGCGTAGGGAGAGAATCCGCCATCGGGATAGCAGTTGGGTTTCGTAAGAAACAGGTCATGGTATAGTGGAAACTCTGGAATCGTGTTGGATATCAAGAATCCGAAATAGGCAATCGTTTTAAGTCCATTCTGCTTCGCCGCCGCAACGTATTTCGGCATGCGGAAATCTTCATCATCTTCAACCCAATAGCTTTCGTGATTCGTCCACGCTTCGTGATCCAGGGTGATCTTTATGCCGTTCCATGCAAGATTCTGGATATAACTGCTCTTCTCTCCTGATGGCGACACAATATTCGGCTCGTAAGCGAAGCGGTTGTTATTGCAGTCCACACGATAATACTCGTGGAAGTTTTTGATATCATTGCGAAGCGGCACCGGGATCAGAGCAAAACCGAACTTGATCGTTTTACGCTTCCAGCGAGTTTGACCGTCGCTGATCCGCAGACTGAGAGTCGCACGGTCAGTCGAGGTGCGCTGGATTCCAAAAGTTCGATCATAATTGCGCAAATTCCAGCCGGCGGGACCCTCGTTACAAACAAACAATCCGCGATACCCTTCATTTGTATCGGTGGCCAGACCTGCATAAGAAGCCAAAGGCAGGTCAGTTGTCTCGTTTGGCTTTAGCAGCCTACCGTATGGAAAAACTTGACTGTTCAACTGGGCAGTAGCAGGCTCGGAAGGCGATTTCCCGAATAACACATCAGGATAGAAACTATCGTGACTCAACAAGATATCCTCATCCAACTTCAGAGGAACGACTACCTCAAGAGGGCCGTATTCGAATGAGTCCTTCGAGGAGAGTTCCACATCGTACCAGGTAAATCCGTCGTATCGATGATCGGCGGTTACCGTAAGAGTTTTATCTCCGACTTTGCTCACGGATCTCAGCACCAGGGAGTTCTTGCTGCTGGAAATGACTGAAATCTTATCGCCGGTCGGCAAGGCTTTCCCGTCAAAGACCAATTTTATTGGTTGTTCCAGAATCGCTCGCGAATCTACCTCAATCTGTTTCGGAAATATCCCACTGGATAGATCGAAGCAGCTTCGTGTGAAGCTCACTTTACCGGATTCATAGACTACCGGCTTATAGTATTTGGAAGCATCCAATTGCGAGATATCGTATGGAATCGGATTGGGTTCATAAATATTAATGGTTCTGGTCTGGCGAGTGAACTCAGTCCCGTTCTTATTCAGAAAAAGATAGACCACATCGTGGGGGCCAGGTTTCAGATTCCGCACGTTGACGCGGTGGGAAGATAATTTTGCCAATGGACATCGTAACATCTGTTTACTATCAACCGTCATGACCACGTCTTTTACATAGGGAGCAAGATTTTTTTTATTGTAGACTTTAATGAAACTGGTATACCAGTCAAGAGCTACCAGATCAATTCTCGGCATAACATCATTCTTGACTACCATAGGAACGTTGAGAATGTCTTTGATAGACAAATTTATCTTGGATGTTTTCCCGTCTCCGAGCAGGATTACATCGGATACGGAGCGAGAAGCGGCGCCTGAAAGCTCGATCTTATTCTTGGCCGTTTCAATCGTAATGTTTTGTGCGGTCGGGTTTTTGATCCGGTAATCGACTTTGAGCGATCCTTTACCCCTGGAATCATACGCAACCTCACCGACATGCACTTTTTCCACAAATGGCAAAGTTGGTGAAAGCACTAAGGTCTGGAACGCCGCGCCGGCGAAATCGACAGGGACAGTAACTGAAGCGCTATAAAAACTGTTTCCAGGCTCCTTACTGAAAACGGCGACCAGGGCTTTTAAGCTTGTGCTTTTAGCCCAATCATAACCAAAATCTGAAAAGGGTACTTTGATTTGGACTTTCCAGCAGTTTTTCTCCGTACGGACAGCATACTTTGCCGTGCCGTTCCATGT
>CAZCRQ010000366.1:0-2670 GCA_964501095.1 uncultured bacterium
CCTTCCCCCTTGTTCACACCTCACTACGCAACTTGAGAAGAACGTCATTTAAAATGGTCGAAGATGTGCCTTTCGTGTAGGGAAAGTAAACAATCCTTACTCCAACACGCACTAACTCTGCTTCAACGTTCTCCCATTTCTCCGTCTTGTACCAGTCGTCTCCCACAAACATTATGTCAAACTTAAGCCGCTGCCAGGCTTCAAGTTTATCCATTGTCTCTTGAGGAATCACGGCATCGACATAGCGTAGGCTTCGGATGATTTCCATGCGCTCCGCAAAAGGGATAACCGCCTTCTTTGATTTGTAGGCCACCAGTTCATCCGTGGATACGCCGACAATGAGTTTGTCACACATTGCCTTGGCGTTGCGCAACAGACAAAGGTGTCCGATGTGAAACAAATCGTACACTCCTGTTGTATAACCAACAACCATCTTCGTTACCCTCCTGTTATGTTAAGCTGCAAGTGTGGCCACGCTGATGGTGGACGGAATTGAAGGTAGGGCCTCTCGTTAGTGAAAAACTCTTGGACATTGTAGTCTTCTGAAATTACATGCACACGAGCCAAGTCAATTCCAAGGCGATCGAGCAGGCCTCGCAAGTAGCGTATTTGCCACACATTAAAATCCATCAAGCGCACGGCAACAGCATCTGTCAAGACGAGATCTTCACCGCAGATGATCGTTTGGGATTCCTGACGTCCGGTGCAGAATGGACCATTTTGATCGCCACCAATCACACCGTCAATAACGGAAAGCGTCCGCCGCGAGCGACTCATCAACGCCAAGTATAAATCAGCGGCCATGCGCCAGCAGGTGTCATTACCCTCCCAGGATCCACGATACGATCCAGCGCGAAAACACCTTTCCAGAGGACGATCCTTGAATCGCTCTGCAATACGTATTCCGAGTCGTTCAGGTGTGATGGCAATTGCCAAGTGTTTGATCGCAAGCAACAGATGATCCCGAATGCATTTCGATTCTGGATACTCATCCCCGCCCCACGACGGATAACCAATGCGCCAGTGGACGAGATAGTTCTTCTTGGTGCAAATACCGACCAACCCTTTAATATTGAGCGTTGCACCGACCTTATGATGTGTTTTTAATTTTGGAATGGAGATATAGACATCAGACTGGTAGATACTGTTGGCAATGGCGTATTCCTGTCGGCTACCGTGGTGATGACGAATTGTATCCCAGCGATTGGTAAACACCCCACGAAACAGCAACGGGTTGAGGCCATAGAAAAAGGATTTCCCGCCTAGATTAACAACTGTATCGCCTTCCGGATCGCCTGGAAGCCGCGACATGAGCCTCTGATTGCCATAATGGTTGAGATCGTCACACCACACCTCACGCAAGTCACGCACCGAGCATCGGACACCAAAGTTCTTCCTGTAGAATTCAGCAAACTGATTAAGGTGGGTTACATCCATCAATTTGGCAAAATTCGCGTCAATCGTCGGGTTGTCACCAATGATAATCTCTCCATGCCCGTGCAAGGCAATGGCTACGTAGTCGGCTACCGCTCGGACTACAGATGGATGGGTGATGACGGAAAACAGGTCACCCGCAAGTGTTTCCTTCTTGCGCCCGTACTCGTGGGAGCAAAGATTGGGTTTAATGAACACCCGGTTGCCTGGCTTAACTAAATGATTAAGCGGATTCCAAGACGATTTCCCATAATTTGCCCTGTCGAAGCCAAGCAATTGAAAGCTCCGACGCACAGCATGATAGACCGAATTTGGCGCGCTTGAAACGGCACCGCGATACTCCGGGAACCGCTCTTGCGGATCGAAAGGGAAAAGCGTCGGGTATCCACCTGCCACAGCAGATACAGCAACCATTTGGGCATCTGTTTCCATGACCTATATAACGCCCTCCGCCAGCAGATTAAGGAACCGCTCCAGACAGTAAAGCTGCCATTTTTGTTCGCCTGTAAACTCTGCCATCACCAAGCCGTCAATAAACTCTGGCCGTTTTGGCCCAGCCCAATCATCGAGCCACTGCGTTACGGGCCGAGCGAACGGAATTTTCGCGGGACTTTTCATACCAGGGCACACAGTTCGGAAGACCTCATTCAAAATATATTTCGGCTCGCCGCCACGAATGCGCTGTAAGTCCAGCGGGGTCTCAAGGGCCAGCCGTTCGAATGGCGCAACCAACGAACACCCTCCCGCATGAATCGCGTTCTCGAACATTTGAATAATACCTAGCCCGTGAACCACTTTTAGAAAGCCCATCACGTTGATTCCACTCTGCAACCTATACGGCTCATAGGCATCCACGACTGATACCGGCTGCTTAACTACGCGCGACGGATCCAGAAAGGTGTAACGTCGCATGAACTCATCAAACGTCCAGTCCTTGGCAAGCAACTTGTCCATTCCACCAAAGGTCGAATCAGCGCCATTACCGACAGCCAGAAGATGAACCCCATCTCGACGTGCTGCGCAAGCAGCTTTATATAGGCCTACCTCCGCCGGATGGAGCGGAGCCTTCTTTCGCTTCATAAGCACATCCATATTATCGGTGTAGTCGCTCCATGTGACATCCACCACGGTATGGGTAAGGCCCAACTGCGCAGCTACAACTGCTGCCGCGGGCGCCTCATCTATCGCACCCTCCGCGACAAAACGTACAGTGTAGGCACGACTGCCGCGCGGCAG
>CAZCRQ010000367.1:0-2669 GCA_964501095.1 uncultured bacterium
GTGAATCCAGCCGCTCTTCTCATTGTGTTTCGCAGCCTGAACGGACGCTGGCAATTGGAACACCAGTGACGCTGAAGACGAGCAGCACCAGCGTCAACAGGATAAAGGTCGTTAATGGCTTTTTCATTATTGATTCCTCCGAGTTTAGTTTTTCTGCGCCTCACACTTGGAAGCACTTGGAATTAATATAAGCAGCTTTCTCGCCAAAAAAAGCCAAATAATAAAATGATAGATACAAGAGAGAAAGCATCATACGATGATAAAACCATTGTAGGTATATTTAGCTAGAAAATCAGATACTTCACTATATCCACTCATCAGGAGTCCGTCGAAACAAGCGTTGAAGAGCATCCGACGACTCGTTTAAATATACGATGTTTTTTATCGTGAATCAACTATCAAGCACGGCAGTTCAAATATAAGATTGTAGATTTAATGCGGAGAAGTTAAAAGTGCTTTCTGGAGGACAGGAAATCCATGACACGTGCGGGACGCACGTGCTACGATGGAAACAATGCAGTTCATGTCAGAACCATTAAAACATCTGACTTGAACCACCAGGTTGTACATTCAATCGGGGTGAGTTATATTCACCTTTTCCTGGTATTAACCGAACAAGGATTTATTTCATGGCGCTTGCGACGAGTAAAAAACCGACACCCGAGGAGCTGGAACTCTCCTGGTTCCATCATCATTATCGTGGAGACATCTCACAGTTAACCCTTCGTGCAGTGGCGATGGGCGCCTGTCTGGGGGCGATCATGTCACTGACCAATCTTTACATCGGCTTGAAATCCGGCTGGGGATTCGGAGTAGCCATCACCGCCTGTGTGCTGAGTTTTGCAATCTGGAAGAGTCTACGGAAAATCGGCATTGTGCGAACGGACATGACAGTTTTGGAGAACAACGCCATGCAGTCGACCGCCTCTTCCGCTGGGTATTCCACCGGCGGGACGCTGGTTTCCGCCATCGCCGCCTATCTCCTGGTGAATGGTCATCACATTCCTTATGGTCTGTTGACCGGATGGATTTTCTTCCTCGCGGTTCTCGGGGTGACCCTGGCGATCCCGATGAAACGACAAATGATCAACATCGAACGTCTTCGGTTCCCTTCAGGCATTGCCGCCGCGATGACCTTGCGCAGTCTGCACGCCGATTTCGCTCATTCTCCGGCGACTGAGGGTCCTTTTCAGACTGCGGAAGAAGAAACCGTTGAGGAAGACCTCGGCGATGCGATTCTCAGCGCTGAGCAGGGTGAGAAGAGCGCGAGGGGATTGTTTTACGCTGCCGGTCTTGGGGCGGTGGTCACCATTCTGCGTGACGGCTTCGCTATGTTAGCGGAAATCGGTGTGTTGAAAAAATCCTTTTACATCATCCAGGAACTCTATCCCATCTTCGGGAAGAAAGCGATGGACTACACCATTGGTCTTGAAGGTAGTGTACTGTTTCTTGGTGGCGGGGCGTTGATGGGCATTCGTGTCTGCTACTCGGTGCTTTTAGGGGCGATCCTGAACTGGGCGATCCTGGTGCCGTGGATGACCAGCCTGGGGATTATTGAATCATTGACTTACCGGCAGCAGGTCTCCTGGTCGTTATGGGGTGGCGCGGCGTGCATGGTCACCAGCGGTTTGCTCGCCTTTGCCATGCAGTGGAGAACGATCATGCGGGCATTCAGCGGGCTCGGCGCGATCTTCAATAAGGGAACCGCCGTACGTTCCCCGGAACTATTGGCGATGGATAAAATCGAGGTGCCCGGAACCTGGTTTGCCGGTGGAGCGTTGTTTGGTGGACTGGGGGTGGTGATTTTGGCGAAAACCGCCTTCGGGATGCCGATCTGGATGGCGATGGTGGCGGTGGTGCTCTCGTTCTTCCTCGCCTTAGTTGCCTGCCGTACGACTGGGGAAACCGACACCACGCCGGTTGGCGCGATGGGAAAGATTACTCAGTTATTTTATGGCGCCATCGCTCCGAAACAAACCAATACCAATTTAATGGCAGCCTGTATCACTGCCGGAGTAGCGGACAGCGCCTCGGACCTTTTAACGGATTTAAAAAGCGGTTATGTTCTGGGTGCGAATCCGAGAAAGCAGTTTCTGGCTCAATTCAGCGGGATTTTTATCGGCACGGCGGTTACGGTGCCGATGTTCTATGTCCTAGTGCCGAATGGGGAAGCATTGGGAACCAATCAGTGGCCCGCCCCAGCAGCGTTGATCTGGGCATCGGTCGCCAACCTGCTGTCCAACGGTTTTGAAGCCCTACATCCTTCCGCGCGAATTGGGCTGTTGGTCGGAGGATTGGTCGGCATTCTGCTTGTTCTGCTGCCCCGCTGGCTGCCGGAGAAAGCGCAAAAATGGTCGCCCTCCCCAATGGGTTTGGGGTTAGCCTTCACCTTCCATTTCTTTTATGCCTTCTCCATGTTCCTTGGTGGGTTGATCGCCTGGATCATCTCGAAGAAAGCGCCCCAAGTGGATAAAACTTACACTGTTCCTGTCGCTTCCGGTCTGATCGCCGGGGAAAGCCTGATGGCGATCTTTATCATACTTATACCTTTGTTCCTCGGGATTTTCTTCGGTGTGGGAGGTCAGTGAACAATATAACCCGGACACAAGGTATTAGTGGTGTCAGTCGTCCTCGGCTGACACCATTTTAGTGGTGTCAGTCGTCCTCGG
>CAZCRQ010000368.1:0-2627 GCA_964501095.1 uncultured bacterium
GTATATTTACCCACCGGCAGCGTCTGGTACGATTTCTGGACAGGGAAGCGTTATGTCGGTGGACAAACGATATTGGCCGATGCGCCCCTTGAAAAGATGCCCCTGTACGTGCAATCGGGCTCAATTGTTCCGATAGGCCCGGAGATCCAATTCACCGGAGATCAACCAAATGCTCCCATTGAATTGTGGGTGTGTCCGGGGCAGGATGGTTATTTTACGTTATACGAAGATGAAGGTGATAACTACAACTATGAACAGGGACAGTTCGCAATGATTAACATAGCTTGGAATGAATCTAAACGGCAGCTGATTCTCGATGATCGTCAGGGAAACTATACAGGGGTGCAGGAATCGAGAGCATTTCGCGTGGTCATCGCCGACAGAAGACCCTTTGACCCGCTGACTTTGGAGACAGAACAAACCTGCGAGATTTTATACAACGGAAAAAGAATGGTGGTGGATCTTTGATTAGGAATATGGGAAGTGGATAAATTGGATTTGCGTTTTCGCCAGATTCACCTGGATTTTCACACAAGTGAATTAATCGACGACATTGGAGCCCGATTCGACGCGGAGGAGTTTGCAGCTATATTGGAAAAAGCGCGTGTCAATTCGATCACTTGTTTTGCACGCTGTCACCATGGTTGGATTTATTACGACACGAAAATAAACCCAGAGCGGCGGCATCCGCACCTGGCATTTAACCTGCTCAAGGCGCAGATCGAGGTCTGCCATGCCCACAATATTCACGTCCCGATCTATACTTCTGTCCGTTGGGACCATTACACCGCCAGTCAGCATCCCGAGTGGTTGGTGATGGACGATAAGGGAATCATCGACGGCACACCACCGTTTGAAGCTGGTTTTTACCGCACTCTATGCCTGAATTCTCCGTACATCGAGACTTTTTTCAAACCACACGTGCATGAAATTCTGGAGATCCTCCCCACGGATGGACTATTTTTTGACATTGTAATGCCAAGCGTGTGCGCCTGCCGCTACTGCCGCGCCAAAATGGAAGCTGAAGGTCTTGATCCTGCTGACTCGCAGGCTCGTCGACAGTTTAGTTTGAAGACTACCAACCTCTTCAAGCAAGATATAACCTGCTTCGTACGGCAGTTTAATTCCGAATGCACAATCTTTTACAACGAGGGATATATCGGTACCCAACATCGTTCCATTGCCGATGCTTACACTCACTTTGAATTGGAGAGCCTACCCAGTGGCGATTGGGGTTATTCGCACTTTCCAATCACTATGCGTTATGCGCGCACACTGGGGAAGGAATGCCTGGGTCAGACCGGAAAATTCCATCTATCCTGGGGTGATTTTCACTCCTACAAAAATATCGAGGCACTACAATATGAGTGCTATCGCATGTTGGCGTTGGGAGCCAGATGCAGCATCGGTGACCAACTTCATCCTAGCGGGAAGATTGACCCGCATGTGTATGAATTAGTGGGATCAGTATATCGCGAGGTTGAAGAGAAAGAACCCTGGTGTCGTAATACCAAGCCGGTGACCGAAATCGGTGTCTTTACGCCTGAAGAGTTTTATGGTGGTGGTATCGGCGAATTGTCGCCAGCGTTATTAGGAGTTACGCGCATGTTAGAAACCAGCGCCCACCAGTTCGATATCCTTGATTCAGCAAGCGACCTATCAGGCTACAAGGTCCTCATTTTGCCTGACAGGATTCCGGTTGATATGAACCTTGACCGAAAGTTACAAGGTTATCTCGAATCGGGAGGTGCTTTGATTGCTTCCTTTGAAACGGGTATGAATCCAGAAGCTAGCGAATTCGCTCGCCAGGTATTGGGTGTACGGCTCACAAGCAATGGCCCGCGAGATTTGAACGGAGGGTTAGTGCGCGGTAAATACTATCCGCGAGCCGATTATGTTGAATACATCCTACCGGGACAGTTAGGCAAATCATTGGCACAAACTGAATATCCCTTCTATATCCATGGTATGGATGTCGAAGCTGAGGCTGAGTCTGAAATATTGGCGAATAAGGTTTCATCCTATTTTGACCGCACCTACCAGCATTTTTGTTCCCATAGGCAGACGCCTTCATCCGGGCGACTAGACGGACCGGCGGTCATTAAGCGTGGGTGTGCCATCTATTTTACCAATCCTATATTCTCGGAATACAACACCGTCGCTCCACGCTGGGAAAAGCAGTTGCTCTTGAACGCCCTCGACCTGCTTTTGCCTGATCCACTCGTCCGGCACAAAGGACCAACCACATTGCTGGTTACGATCAACGAACAACCTGATGATAATCGATGGATCATCCATTTACTTCACTATATACCCGAGCGTCGAAGTCAAGAGATTGACATCATCGAGGATGTGATCCCACTTTACAACGTGAGCATGTCGATCAAATCGCCTAGGCTCAAAACAGTGATGTGTGTGCCCCAACAAAAGCCACTAGCCTTTGAACAAAAAGATGGACGGGTCGAGTTTACAGTCCCCCAGTTGATTGGACATCAAATGATTGCCTTGGAGCTAAGCCAACCTTAGACACTTTTTATCCAACTGAAATCGGAAAGATTACTGGTACAAGGTTGTTTCAGGTACAAGAGGGTGATAGTTTAGGGAGCTGTGAAGTTTATACTAAGTGA
>CAZCRQ010000369.1:0-2604 GCA_964501095.1 uncultured bacterium
ACTATTGTCCAACGGCTCATCTCCAGTATCACTAAACTACGCAATGCATTGAAAAACAAAAGCGAAGAATTTTCCAAGATCATCAAGATCGGCAGGACACACCTTATGGATGCCGTGCCATTGACCCTGGGTCAGGAATTCAGCGGATATGCGCACCAGTTGACAATGGCTCTGGATCGTATCGACTCCTGCTTGCCCAGGTTGTATGAATTGGCACTGGGTGGCACCGCAAGTTGGAACCGGTCTGAATACTCACCCGGATTTTGCGGTAAAATCTGCCCATCATATCGCAGAGATTACTAAACTGCCGTTTGTCACCGGGACGAACAAGTTTGAGGGGCTGGCGGCTCATGATGCAATCGTGGAAACCAGCGGCGTGTTGAAAACTATCGCCGTCAGCCTGATGAAGATCGCCAATGATATTCGTTTACTCGGCTCCGGACCACGCTGCGGCATCGGTGAGTTGATTCTCCCGGAGAATGAACCCGGCAGCTCGATCATGCCGGGTAAAGTAAATCCGACCCAAGCCGAAGCCATGACCATGGTCGCCTGCCAGGTTATGGGCAATGACGTTGCCATCAATATCGGCGGAGCTACCGGACATTTTGAACTCAATGTCTTCAAACCCGTGATGATTCATAATCTCCTTCAATCCATACGGTTGCTCAGCGACGCCTGCGTCAGCTTCACCAACAACTGTGTCGTTGGCATCCAACCCAACCTCCCACGGATCAAGGAACTTTTAAACAACAGCCTGATGCTGGTCACAGCGCTGAATCCGCACATCGGTTACGACAATGCGGCAAAAGTCGCCAAGAAAGCCTATGCTGACAATACCACGTTGAAAGAGGCGGCAGTATCATTGGGATTTCTTACCGCTGAGGAGTTTGACGAGAAGGTGCGACCGGAGAAGATGATCGGTCCAAAGGCATAATCCGACCAGATGGGTGGTGTTCCTTGTATTCGGGGATTACGTATTCCTCTGGCGACGGTGGTGGGGATGGTCGCGCAAGGAATGACCGCTTCCGAGATAAAAGAAGTAATTCCGGAGACTCGACTCTTAACAGGTGAGACATCGTCTGATATCACTGTGCATCAAACGAAGAGATTGGTGCACAATTTGCATAAATTACCCAGTACGGCGGCAAATCGATGAACCACTCAAAACGAATTATTCTTTAAAAAACAATATCTAACGGACAGCGACTCCCATAGAATCCATTATGGCATGAAATTTGCTCTTCCATATAAGGGGAAACCTCTATCCATCAAGTTCATCGCATGATATTTTAACAGATCAGTTAATAACCGTGATGGAACTTTACTCGGTTAGTGACGTAGTATGAGCGGACTTTAGGATTTACTGTAAAAGGAAGAACCATGATTTCGAACAAAGCGACTGAAGAATACCAAATCACGACACTCGAAGAGATAGAGATGGACTTGGAGAATTGGGAGCGTCGAATTTCAAGTTGGGCAAAACGTATCCCTTGGGCAAGCCCGGAAGAGCACGAGACTGCAATGTCGACCGCCAAGTTCATCCGCAAGCTGATCGCGGAGTGCTGGATTCATACGCTTGCCTGCCAGAGTCGCGGCGGCGATCCGATGGACCCCTCCGCATTCCGCGCGCGACGGTTGCATCGCCAACTGTTCACCTTTGGTCCAAATTTAGCGTTGAAAATGGAGGAGCGTCTCCCGGAAGCTGTTCCCAGCCTGGCTGCCTGATATTTTAACTCGTATAAAATACAACCACTCCATCTTTGCGATGGAGTGGTTTTTTTTATTTCGACACCATCAACTTGATATCTTCCACCAGAGCCTGCAAATCCTCTTCATGCTCCACTTCATCCTGGAGAATCTGGAGGATGATGTTGTAGGTTACCGGATCACGATCACGAGTGAACATGAGCAAATTGTTATATGCCCCGATGGCGCACTGTTCTCCTTTGACATTCTGTTGTAGGATCGACATCACTTGCGGATCCTTGGGCGCATCGTAATCGCAGTTATGCTGCTCGAACCAGGATTTCGGGGAAAGGACTGGGATTCCCTTGAGTTGAATAATGCGAACGGCAATCATACCAGCATGTCTCAGTTCATCTGCCGCATGTTGATTCAATTCCGCGATGACCGCATCTTTCATCGGTCCCGCAACCACCTTCGCTCCAATCCAATACTGATAATAAGCAAGCCACTCATCCGATAAAGCTTTGTTCAAATGATTAAGAACCTGGTCGGCATCTTTCACAATAGAACGTCCTATTGTACCCATAATTCAGTACCTCCTCTTTTAAATGATTTTCTCCGATTTGATATTATACGATTACAGACTTGTGCTTAAAAGGCTGTCCGAGAATGCCAGGGAGTCACCCCGAGTGTCATTCCCGCGAAGGTGGGAATCCAGGCAGTCTTGACAATGTGATACATTTAATGTGTATAATTGAATCTTATAATTGAATATCACTACTATTAGACTATTAGACTTTATTGTAATAACTGAAATTTCTGTATAAATACACAGTTGCCTGGATTCGCACCTTCGTAGGAATGACGTCTGCGACATTTTTAGCTATTCACGGACAGCTTGTTAAATGGGAATCTTCG
>CAZCRQ010000370.1:0-2592 GCA_964501095.1 uncultured bacterium
GGTGATTATACTGCCTATTCATATTTCCTGCACAACAAGTAGTGCAGGGCACCCGTGTGTTGTGCAGGGCACCCGCGTGTTGTGCAGGTTTTGATAAATACCTTGCTGGATATAATGATGGACAGAGAAAAAATAAAACGCGGCGTACGTTTGATCATCGAAGGGATTGGTGAGAATCCGGATCGTGAGGGACTACGTGAGACACCGGAGCGGGTGGCGGAGATGTATCAGGATCTCTTTCAAGGTGTCGAGGGAAATCCGGACAGCGATTTTGCCCTATATCCGGTGGAAAATCAGGATGAAATGATCCTGATCCGTGACATCCCATTTTACAGCTTTTGCGAACATCACCTGCTGCCTTTTTGGGGTACGGTCTCGCTTGCCTATATTCCGGATAACAATCGGATTATCGGCTTCTCCACATTGATCCGAGTTGTCGAGCATTTCGCTAAACGTCCTCAGATCCAGGAACGGATGACGACCGAGATTTGTGATTTTCTCAACACCCGTCTTAAACCGCGGGGGATTCTGGTGACGATACGCGCTCATCATCTCTGTGTCTCGATGCGCGGGGTAAAAAAGGAACATTCCGAGCCGATCACCTCTGCCATGAGAGGGTATTTGAGAAAACAAGCGACAAGGCTCGAGGCGTTGATGTTGTTGGGACAACAGGTTTAAACCAATGCTGGTAAATCGCATCCTGGAATATCTCTCGGGAACGATGCCTGTCGGAGTGATTCCCTACCTGGTCGCATTGGTCGTCGTGTGGCTGGTCTGGATTTTTACCAGCCGACACATGGACTATTTGTCTACTCCGATATTTTGGAAGTGGGGGATTATTTTTTCTGTGATTATTATCGGAATCTATCTAGTATTTCGAGTGCAGTATTCCCCCCCACCGTCACCACAACGCTGGTGGATTCAACCCTTTGCTGCGGATGATGACCTGCGTGAAAAAGCCGACCTGGCGCGCTTCTCCCTCGAAACCTCACTTGAAACCCTGAATAACAAAGCGGTCGCTTTTCACTCAAAACGATTTAAAGCGGAAATGTTATGTCCCCTTACCGCTGAACCCTCACAGCCTCCCCCGGCAGGCGCTTTACTCATACAAGCCCAGTTCGCCGTGATCGGCAGATTTCTTACCGGCAAGAACAATTATATCCTGGAAATTACCCTGTATCACCTGAATTGGCGGGGAACGACCGAGGAGGTCCATTCCTTCGCTGTTTCCGCTGATGATCCTGCCACCGTCGGTTACCGGGCGGCAGTCCATCTTCTGGAAAAATTGGAGTTGGAATCTGGAGTGCGATCCAAGTTTCGCCAGTTTGATCCTCGAGTGATGACTGCCCTGTTTGACGCTGATCGAACTGCCGATTTGCTCGAAAAAGAAGCGATCCTTTTCAACGGTTTTCCGAGTCCCGATTCCAATAAAGTTCAATTATGGGAAGCCCTGGCTGATCTCTATCTGGATTGGAACTATCCCTCTTACAAGATCGATGCTGAGTATGCGATGAGTCGAGCGTTATCCCTGGATAATAAATCTTCGACCGCATTATACGTGAGAGGCATGATCGCCTGGCGGATGGGAGGACATTTGGAGGAAGCAATCGCCAACTGGAAGCTTGCCCATCTCTATGATTATCGTCACACTTCCACCCTTCTGGCTTTATCCCGTCTTCAACCGCGGCAGTTAAGGGATTTACGGTTTGGGGATCGGAGAATTGTATTGAAGTATGCTTTATCATTACGACCGACCGATCCCGAACCCAGAAAGGAATTGGCGAAATACTATCGTGAGGGAAAGGCATTCCTGACCCGAGCGGAACGCCTGATCGATGAAGGTTTGGCGCTGAATCCGGATGATCCGACTTTGATAATGTCCCATGGTGTAATGAGCATCGAGAAAAGTGATTGGATCAGCGCCGAGGCGGATTTCAGCAAGTTGATCGAGCAGGATTCCACCCGCGCCAATGCCTGGTATAACCTCGGCATTGTGAAACGCGGATTGAAAGAGAAAGAAGCCGCCGCTCATGCCTTCCAAAAAGCCATTACCTACAATGGTCCTCCGGATGCTCATTACTATTTGGGTGTGGTTTATGAAAGCATGGGCGAGATAGATAAAGCATTGGAACAGTATCAACTACGATGGAATCTACGCCATTCTGATGTTAATGATTTCGGCACCCTGGCGACACGTGAACGGATGAGAAAACTGCTGTGGGAGCGGCGAAAAGCCCAACGTTCGGTTCCAGACACATCAGATCTAAATTAGAAACTCAAAACTCTAAAACTCTAAACTCTAAATTAAAAGTCGCACAAGTTTTCTTTGCGCCTTTGCTTCTTTGCGGCTTCGCGTCAATGAAATTCCCTTACAAAATCATCGATCTAACCCATCCCCTCACCTCCGGCGGTGCGACCTGGCTGGGTGATCCGATAACTCAATCCCGGAAAACTGCTGATCTACAATCTGACGGCTATTTTCTCAACTCTTGGACTATCGGCGAACATACTGGCACGCATATCGGTGCTCCGAGTCATTTCTTACCCAACGGTGATGATGTCAGCATGATTCGAGCGGAAAAACTTATTCTC
>CAZCRQ010000371.1:0-2590 GCA_964501095.1 uncultured bacterium
CTCCCAGAGTGGTCAAGGTTACGATCAGCGCCGCCAAACAGACTCCGAGGAAAATACACAATAAAGCTCGAAAAAACGGGATGCCGAAGATGAAAGCGGCAACAGATCCAGTCCAAGCACCGGTGCCTGGTAATGGAATTCCAACAAATATGATCAATCCAAGAGCTTTATATCGTTCGATTGCTTTACCACGTTTTCGAGTGCGGGCAAAAAGCCACTGAAAAAAACGGTCACATACTTTCCATCGTGAGAGCATGCCAGATAACGGACCAAGGATAAGGATAACAAGCGGAATAGGCATCATGTTGCCAATAATTGCCCATAATACCGCACTTTGCCAAGAAAGGTGTCCAAGAGTCAATGCCCAGGGGATGGCGCCGCGTAATTCTGCTATAGGCAGCATGGCGAGAAGCAACGTGATCAATTCAGTTGAACTTCCCTGAAAATATTCTGCAATTTTCTGTGCTATTTCCATCCTTCATTCCCCAAAAGCGGCACAAAAACACATCCTCCTTTGCTCAACGTAATGATTTTATCCCCTCGTTTCTCGACAAGTTTCAAGTCCTGCAATCTTCGACTCCCGCTTGGAATCACCATCGATCCACCGTCAGCCAGTTGTTGCATCAGACTATCAGGAATTGCCGGCGCACCGGCGGTCACCACGATTCGATCAAAAGGCGCAAATTCTTGCCAACCCAAAGTACCATCGCCGATTTTTTGAATGATATTACTTGTACACATTTCATCGAAACGCAATTTTGCCTTCTTCGCCAGCGAGACAATTCTTTCTATGGTGAACACCCGAGAAGCGAGTTGAGCGAGAATGACCGCCTGGTATCCTGATCCCGTGCCGATTTCGAGCACCTTCTCCCTGCCGGTGAGACGCAAGAGTTCAGTCATGTAAGCAACCATGTAGGGTTGGGAAATGGTTTGATGCTCCCCAATCGGCAACGGCACATCCTCATAAGCGCGGGAACGTAGATTCGGGGCGACGAAACGATGACGTTCTACTGAATTCATCGCCTTCAAAACTAGCGGATCCCGAATTCCACGTCGAGCCAGGCTCTCGACCAAATCATTCCGCGCTTTTTGATAGTCAATCATATCGGTTGTCTACTTCTCGCGATCATACGTAAAAAACGAAATGTATCGGGAAGACGGCGAATCGAACTTTCTTGATTGGGTTCATAAACAGTACGGATGGGAATATAATCAATTACCAAATTCTTTTGCGAAAAACGCAGAATCATTTCACTTTCAAAGGCAAATCCATCTTCACGCCAAATTATCCCTTCGAGCGCTTCAAGACGCACTAAACGAAAACCACATTGACTATCAGGTATTTTTTTGCCAATAATATGACTAATGATAAAACTGGAGGTGCGATTGCTGAAACGTCGATCCCACGGCATACCATTGCTTGAGAGCATCCGCGACCCGATGACAAGGTCTGCCCGGTTTCGCTGAGCAGCATCGATGAACTTCGGCAAATCAGATGGATCGTGTTGACCATCTCCATCTAAAGTGATCGCCCACTCCATGCCCCGTTCGCGCCAGAATTTGAATCCCTCGCGGAGTGATATTCCTTTTCCGAGCTTTTTCCGGTGAAGAATGAGATGCACCCCCATCTCCTGCCCGATCATTACGCTAAGCCCCGAGTAGCCATCATTGACCACCAGCACGCGATCGGGAGGAATATATTGCATCACCTGATCCAGAACAGACGGAAGTTTATCCGGAAAAAGACGCACCGGGATAATAATTGCCAGGTTAGAATCCACGCTGAAATGTAATGTCAACCGTGAGTTTTCGCAACAAAAACATGTTAATGGATGAGGGGTGAGGCGTGAGGCGTGAGGCGTGAAGGGAAGCCAGAAAAAGATCTGTTTGAACACCGACATAACGGCTATCTTCTTGCCTTTAAAGCCCATCCTGCCTAACTTTAAAGGTATAATGCAATTTTTGGAAATATTATGAAAAATCCGTCATCCCTAATCCAAACCGCTTTTTCAAGCAATAATGTCAATTCAGCTCTAAAGGTTTGCTTAATTATTCTGGCATTTGTCTATCTACTCGCTTACCTCGTTGTTGGAGTGCAGAGGCTGTTTTATCCTTATGAGTTCGAGTGGATGGAGGGTGCGATGGTGGATCATGTTGCCCGAATTCTGGATAATAAACCACTTTATGTCAAACCTTCCCTGGATTTTGTCTCCTATATTTATACACCGCTTTACTTTTATGTCAGTGCGGGATTGGCGAAACTCATCGGTGTTGGTTTTTTTCCCTTACGTTTTGTCTCCTTGATCTCTTCATTGGGTTGTTTTCTTCTGATCTATCTCATTGTATATAGAGAGACGCGGGATAAATTTGCCAGCTTTCTAGCGATCGGATTATATGCTGCCGCCTACAAACTAGCAGATGGCTGGTACGATCTCTCACGAGTGGATTCTCTCTGCCTGTTTTTTCTGCTCTTAACTTTTTTCTTGTTAAGAAACCGATCCAACAGGATTTCATGGATTCTCGCCGCTTTTTCGCTGCTACTCGCCTTTTTTACCAAGCAAAACGCTCTAATCATTGCTATACCTATATT
>CAZCRQ010000372.1:0-2588 GCA_964501095.1 uncultured bacterium
GTGTCATGGGCGGGACGCCCATGCTACTACATGGATAAAATATGAAAATACTTTTAACCAACGATGACGGATTTCGCTCACCGGGACTGCGTGCATTATACGACGCCTTGTCGGAAATCGGCGAAGTGAAGGTTGTCGCTCCGGAAAGTGAGCGCAGCGCGACCAGCCTGTCGATTACCTTGCATAATCCTCTTCGTGCTTACTCTTTTTCAATAAATGGGATGGATGGGTACTATGTGGACGGCACACCGGCGGATTGCGTGAAACTCGGCTGTGGAGCATTACTTGTGGAGAAGCCGGACTTCCTCTTCAGCGGGATCAACATGGGCTCGAATGTTGGCTTGAACTCCAACTACTCGGGAACAGTCGCCGCCGCGGTGGAAGGTGCGATGCTGGGGATTCAATCGGTGGCGATTTCACTCGCTTCATTTCAAAGCCGTGATTTTCAAGGTGCGGTTAAAGTGGCTCTCGCTGTTCTCGAACGTCTGCAGCGCTCAACATTAGAACCCTATCAATTTCTAAATGTAAATGTGCCGGCAATCCCTCTCGAAGAATTGCGCGGTATCAAGATTGCCAAAGTCGGGCATTGCCTCTATCGTGAGGAGTTCGACCGGCGTATCGATGCCCGTAACCGTGAATACTTCTGGATGGGCGGCAGATGGACAGAGTTCGATTCAGTAGAAGGCGGCGATAACCTGATCCTAGATGCCGGTTATGCCGCAGTTACGCCTCTTCTGGTCGATTGGACAGCGGAACGAACCGTCCAGCGTCTTAAGGAAAACGGCTGGGAGGTGGAATGGGATGGGAAATTACCTTGAAACCATTGGGTGATGGATCGCAAGCACGGAGGCGAGCGCAAGCACGGAGGCGAGCGCAAGCACGGAGGCTTACGCTACCGACTCAAGAAACCATCGTCATTGTCGATTTTGGCTCGCAGTATACGCAATTGATCGCCCGCAGGATCCGCGAGTTGGGAGTTTATACTGTCATCCTCTCCTGCGAACAAGGCATTGACAGCGTTCAGGCGATCGATCCGATTGGAATTGTTCTCTCCGGCGGACCTTCCAGCGTCCATGATTCCAGCTCCCCAACCATCGACACCAAAATCTTCCATCTCGGCGTCCCAGTGTTGGGTATCTGCTATGGGATGCAGTTAATGGCGAAACTGCTCGGCGGCGAGACCAGACCCTCCAACCTTCGCGAATACGGGCGACGGGAAATTATAATTCCGCCCGAGGCACCTCAGCCTTTTACAGGACTATCAGGCACCTTGACCGTCTGGATGAGTCATGGCGACCAGATTCATAAACTACCGAAAGGATTCATAGTTACCGCGAAAAGCGAAAGCTGCCCGGTCGCCGCCATGGCGAATCCAGAGATGAAATTATACGGTGTGCAGTTCCATCCCGAAGTGCGTCATACCGAACGGGGAACAGAGCTTTTAAGGCATTTTCTCTTCGATGTCTGCCAGGCTAGAGGCGGCTGGTCGATGGCGCAATTCGAGCAGGAAGCTATCGGTCGCATCCGTCGTCAAGTAGGAAACGGGCACGTGATCGGGGGAGTGAGCGGCGGAGTGGACAGCAGCGTCATGGCAGCGCTGATGAACAAAGCGCTGGGTGACCAGTTCACCGCTATTTTTGTCGATAACGGTTTTCTGAGGAAAGGGGAGCGGGAACGTGTCGTACATAATCTGCGCGATCGGATTGGAATAAATCTTAGGACGGTGGATGCTTCTGAAAAATTCCTGATCGCTTTGAATGGTGTCAGCGATCCTGAGGAAAAACGTAAACGTATCGGTCGCAAGTTCATCGAAGTGTTTGAAGATGAAGCAGCAAAGATAAAGGATGTGCGTTTCCTCGCCCAGGGGACGCTGTATCCGGATGTCATCGAAAGTGTCAGTTTTCGCGGTCCTTCGGCGACCATCAAGAGCCACCACAATGTTGGCGGTCTGCCCGAACGGATGAATTTAGAGTTGGTCGAACCGTTGCGTGAACTGTTCAAGGATGAAGTACGTGAACTGGGTCGGGAATTGGGATTGCCGGAAGAAATCGTGCAACGTCATCCGTTTCCCGGACCCGGTTTGGCGGTTCGGATACTCGGCGAAGTCACCTCTGCCAGGCTTGAGGTTTTGCGCGAGGCGGAGGCAATTTTTATTGAGGAACTACGCCACAGCGGGTGGTACTCAAAAGTCAGTCAGGCGCTGGCGGTGCTGTTGCCGGTGAAAAGTGTCGGGGTGATGGGGGACGCCAGAACCTATGATAATGTCATCGCCTTGCGCTCGGTGGACACCTGGGATTTCATGACGGCGGATTTCAGCCCACTTCCGCATGAGTTGCTTGGATATATCGCCACACGTATCATAAACGAAGTGAAAGGTGTCAATCGCGTGGTCTATGACATCAGCAGCAAACCGCCGGCAACTGTGGAGTGGGAATAATTAAACTTCTTCAGGCTTCAGGCTACAGGCTACAGGCATCAGGCATCAGGCTACAGGTTATAGTTTCGGTTGGGAACGGTGAGAATTAATGAATGCTTGTAAAAGACGGATCGCATCACGATGCTTTTCAAATAAGACTTTACTCGTATAT
>CAZCRQ010000373.1:0-2587 GCA_964501095.1 uncultured bacterium
ACTGGCTGGATTCCCGTTTTCGCGGGAATGACTTCCCCAACGCATTTTTTCATTCTCGGACTGCCTCAATCTCGGGGATTCCCCCAAAATAGAGAGACATTTCAGAAAGCTGTCATCCACCTCACTTCTCAGGCGGGATAATGGCTAAAACCAAGATCGTATAAGCTCTTGATTTTAATCGCAAAAAATGTCATATCATCAAACTGCGGCATATTCTCCTGATACTGTTTCACCTCTTCAATCGCTTCCAAGCAGAGAGTTTTCACATCCAACTCTGCCTTCGATTGGAGGAATTGCAGCAAACGTTCTTCACCATACTCTTCCTCTTCGGAATTTATAGCTTCTGTCATCCCATCGGTGTAAAGCACGACCAGATCACCGGTGGTAAAACTGACAGCATGTTCCTCAAGGGGAATATCCTCCATGATTCCGGCGACCATGGTCTTCATTTCCGGCAGGATTGTTGTGCGTTTGTCTTGATGGATGATCATCGGCAGGCAATGCCCGGCGTTGGAATAGGTAAAGGAGCCATCACGGATGTCGTAAACCCCATAGAAGAGCGTGATGAAGAGGTTGGAGGACTGATCGAGCTGGACAAGACGGTTGTTAAATTCACGTACCACCTGCTGGGGATTAAATCCCTGGGCGCACAGCATACGGAATAAAGTGCGGCTGACCGCCATGAAAAGCGCCGCGGGAACCCCCTTACCCGAGACATCTGCGATGACAAAACCGAAGGTGTGCTCACTAAGTCGGAAATAATCGAAGTAATCGCCGCCGACTTCACGTGCTGGATCACAGCGTCCGAAAAACTCAATCGTCTCCAATTCCGGGAAGTGATCCGGAAGGAAGCTCTGTTGTATTTCTTTGGCGAGCTTAAGTTCACTCTCGGCGCGTTCCTTTGCCTTGGTGGTCTCGGTCAACTCATCGACATAACGGTTCAACTGTTTGACCATCAGGTTGAAGGTCGAAGAGAGCTGTCCGATCTCATCCTTGCGCTCCGCACCCAGCACCTGGATGGAGAGGTCATTCGTCTCCGCCAATGTCCGAGCGGCGTTAGTCAGACGCAGCAAGGGTTTGGTGACGGAATGGGAGAAGATTATTGCCCCTGAAATTGCGATAACCAGACCGATTATAACCCATTGCATGAAGTTTCGAACCATTAACGACACCGCCTGGTAGGCGTCGACGGCGCGTTTCTCGGTGATGATCGCCCAATTGAACTCTTTGGAAATTGCAAAGGCGCCCAGCATCTCAACGCCGTCCGCCCGGGTGTATGGTTCAGCCATTGCTGTATAGACTTCCGAAGCGAGCATCTCGACGGCAGAATTAGCGGTCGGAAGTTCATCCAGGATTTTCTTTTCCGGGTTGAACACCTGCTGTTTTTCTTTATTGATTACGTAGATATTCCCCGATTGCCGAAACTGATCATTGGCAATATATTCTTCGAGACGATCCAGTTTGACTTTAGCTGAAAGGTAAGCGGTTCTGCCGGAGAGAGAATTGCGTAATGGCAGCACCAGTGTCATCAACCAAGTCTGCAATTGGGGAAGATAATTCATCTCACCAAGCTGCACATCTAGGGAATCCGGATAACTCAAAATCTTCACCGGATCATCTTTCAAGACATCGGCGGGATTGATGGATGCTTCCCGTAACCGTTGCATAAACACATCATTGGAAGCGATTGCGGGGGTGGGCATTCCCTCTACCGAGAGTTGAATCGAAACTACATCAGCAATATCCGTTGCTGCCGTATAGAGAAGAGAAATTTTCTCGGTCAGTCCTAAATCTTCCTTATCCAGGGAATTGCGGATCAATTGCATCGGATGCACCCAGCTATCACGATAAATGACATCAAAATCTCCGGCAAGCTGCTGCGCAACACGTCGGAGTTCCCCATTGGCATTGCTTTTCAGCTCATCGCGCGTAATGATGATCATTGTCCTGCCCGCAATACCCAAGGGTATCAACGCCAGCACGATAAAAAGAATCAACAGCTTAAGGCGCAGTGAAAGGTTTGATAACATCGATATTCCTATCCGGTTATTGATTATCAGAATCGCCAATGACCGATCGTGGTATTTTCTTCATAAACGCAGGTAATATAATCAAACTGCGAGAGAAACACATGTATTTCCTGAAAAGAAACATCCATGCCACACCCAGAATAAAGATTCCTTATATTCATCCTTAACATCATCCCTATCCTGTATTCATTTAAAAAGGAAACAACAATGAGTGAATCAATTCCGTCCGAATTACCGTTGACAGGAATACGAGTTCTCGATCTATCCAGGATTCTTGCCGGACCCTATTGCACTATGCTGCTGGGGGATTTGGGCGCCGAAGTGATCAAGGTGGAGCGTCTGGTGGTAGGCGATGACACTCGCACCTGGGGACCGCCCTTTGCCGGTGGGGAATCCGCCTATTACCTCTGCTGCAATCGCAATAAAAAGTCGATCGCGGTAGATCTGAAAAAATCTGGTGGTATTGAATTACTGAAAAAACTTGTAAAAATATCTGATATACTATTAGAAAATTTTATACCTGGACTTACAAAGCGCTTGGGTTTGGACTATGAGAC
>CAZCRQ010000374.1:0-2539 GCA_964501095.1 uncultured bacterium
GTAAAGAATCCTTTGCATTTGCGTTGGGAACTTTACCCTGTGCCGCATGAAAGGGGACGCGCCGAGCATGGCGGCTCAAGGTTGGAGCAGGTTGATTGGTGGACACATCCTATTGAAAAAGATCATCTTGGCGATCTGAAAGTGATGATCCCGGAAATCCTCTTCCTCAAAGCGGTTAAAGAACACAATCCCAAGCTGTGGATGGCGACTTTCAACCTGCACTTCGGGCTTTATCTGTTGACTGGAAACCTCGTCCTTATCATTCTGACCTCGATCCTCTCGCTTACCGGCTTGACGGTTGGAAAAGAGACTGGAGCTATCGGTGTCCTCCTCCATTATCTGATACGTTGGATCCTGGGACTTGGGTGTTTGCTGGGAACTCTAGGCGCGATCCAAATGATGATCAAGCGTCTTTTTGATCCCTCGATGCGTCTGTATGCCACCGCCAGCCATTATTTCAATTTGGTTCTGCTGGGGGCGATATATGTGACCGGTGTTTCCTGGTGGGCGAGTGATCTTAAGATTTCCTATCATTTGATAGCTTTTTATACAGGTTTGATTACCGGCAGCGCACTTCCCGAATTAGGCGCATCCGCCTACTGGCATCTCGGGAGTGTGCTGCTTTTTATTATTTACATGCCTTTCACCCACATGACTCATTTCTTCACCAAATACTTTACCTATCACGCAGTCCGTTGGGAGGATGAACCAAACCTGCCCGGCAGGAAAATGGCGAAGAAGATCGATAAACTTATTGAGCAGAAAGTCACCTGGTCGGCACCGCACATTCGAGGCGATGGCAGAAAAAACTGGGCGGATATTGCCACCAGCGACGGTCAGGAGAAATAAATGGCAATTATTACTGCAAATAAACCAAAACCGAAAATAAAAATTTCCGACATCAGCAAACCATCAGAACAACTGGCTCATGTCGATCCGCAGGACCTGTTCCCGCTTCCTCCTCCTTACGATAAAATCGAGGAATCGCCGGGTTTCAAGAAACTTACGCCGGATACCAGAAATCGTCTGGAAGCCACACTCGATGACACCATTGCGGTCGGCTTCCCCAAACCCGCCAGTAAAGAAGAAGAGGAGAAGCTGGTCAAAGCGTTCCTCTGCGGATTACAAAAGCTCTTTACCAAGGAGAACAACTGGACTTTTCTCCAGCCCCTGGTGCTGTCGATGGAGCACTGCGCCCGCTGCCAGACCTGCGCCGCTGATTGCCCCATCTATGAAGCGAGTGGTTTCAATGAGATATATCGACCAACCTATCGTGCCGAGATACTTCGTAGGTTGTATTTCAAATATATCAAAGGCGGCAATGGATTATTCAATAAATTTCAAAATGGTAGTATTGAACTCAATTGGACGCTTATATCACGTCTGCTCGAGCTGAGTTATCGCTGCACACTCTGCCGTCGCTGCGCCCAGAGTTGCCCGATTGGTGTAGATAATGGTCTAATTACCCATGAACTTCGCAAAATATTTTCACAAGAAATGGGATTAGCCCCGCGGGAACTGCATGAAAAGGGTACTGTCCAGCAACTGAGGATTGGCTCCAGCACCGGTATGAATGCCATTGCGGTCAAGGATACTGTCGACTTTATCGATGAAGACATGACCGAACGCACCGGTGTAAAAGTCGAAACCAAATGGGATGTTGAAGGCGCTGAAATACTGCTCATTCACAATGCTGGTGAGTTCCTTGCTTGGCCCGAAAATCCCGGCGGTTTCGCCTTGATGCTCGATGCTGCCGGGATCACCTGGACACTCTCCAGCGAAATCGCTGGGTATGACGGCGTCAACTATGGTCTGTTTTATGACGACATTCAGTTGGCACGGATCGCGATGCGTCACCTGGAAATCGCCAAGAAATTGAAGGTAAAAAAGATTGTCATGGGCGAGTGCGGGCATGAACATAAAGCGATGGGTGTAATCGCCGACCGGATTTTCAGCAACACCATTCCACGTGAAAGTGCGATGACATTGATCGAGAATATCGTTTTCAGCGGTAAAATCAGGCTCGATCCCTCGCGTAATAATTTTCCTGTCACTTTGCACGATCCCTGCAATATAGTGCGCAGCATGGGGATTGTTGAACCGCAGCGACGTGTGTTACGTTATATCGCCCCTCGTTTCCGTGAAATGTTTCCCCACGGGGTGCGCAATTACTGCTGCGGCGGTGGAAGCGGATTCGCCATCATGTCCGGAAACAATTTCACCGATTGGCGCGCCCAGATCAGCGGCAGAAAAAAATTCAAACAGATCCTCGAAGCCTTTGCCGATGAAGACCCCAGTCCGAAAACTCCCAAATATGTATGCGCCCCCTGCTCAAACTGTAAGGGACAAATTCGCGACTTGTTCGAATACTACGGTGCGACGGAAAAATCCGGACTCCATTATGGCGGACTGGTGGAGCTGGTGGTCAATGCGATGGCAGACCTGGAAAAACCGTTCATCGATTGGGAGATGATGTAGCCTGGGCGTCTCGCCCATGACACGGGCGGGACGTTTACTAATGGTGTCAGCCGTCCCCGGC
>CAZCRQ010000375.1:0-2527 GCA_964501095.1 uncultured bacterium
GAAGCAACCTAAAGGTTGAACTCCAAACTGCAACCTAAAGGTTGAACTCCAAACTGCAACCTAAAGGTTGAACTCCAAACTCCTCACCCCTCTTTCACCGCCAACGGATTATTTGCAAGCCGTATTCCTCATCGGCGACGAAGGCGCAGCCACCGGCAACCGCGACACCAGAAGCATAATCCGGCGTGTCGCAGGAGCCGATAATATAAGCGGTTCCACTGATCTGTCGTAAAGACACTTCCTTCATCCGGGTTCCACCCGCTGGAATCCTTAGAGTATCAATTATCCCAGTATAAGTTACTCCACCTGCGGTAATGTCGATATTAATCGTACAATATACATCCGCAGGGATTTCTACCGGCTTTTCCGACATCAGCCGGCCAACAGTATCTTCAGGACTATTATAAATACGATTTATCCCAACTTCATCTTCATAGCTATTCCCACTCTGGGGATGTATGTTCAATCTAGCGGTGAATTGGTTCGGCAGACGATAAGCGCCGTCAACGGGAGCTTCATCCTCAAATGTCATCTGGAGGACAAGGCTGCCGGTGTCGCCGCCCTGAACAATTATATTGTCCTTCTGGCAACTGATGAGTATGCAGACGGTCAGGATGAGAACTGACATATACAGGATTAAAAAGCGATGTATCTTCATCTTTTTCCTCACTTAATGAATTGGTTGACACGAATAAAATCTGGATAACAAGCATTCCAAGGCATCCGATTGGATGTCAGCCGAGGACGGCTGACACCACTATAATTTTCGAGTGTATTATTTTGACTCTCGGAGTAAATTGTCTAATCTGAAGTGGAGAACAAAAAAGCGTGAAGCCGAAAATCGACTCCACGCTTGGTAGCTCATATAATGCTAAGACGGTATCAATCGAGGGTCTTTAAATCACTTTGGTTAGTTTAGAGTTCCTGTTTTAGCTAGCACTCATAAACAACCTAAAGGTTGAACTCCAAACTGTTGAACTCCAAACTGTTGAACTCCAAACTGTTGAATTAAATCAACCCTTGATCCATCATGGCATCGGCGACTTTAAGGAAGCCGGCGATGTTGGCGCCATTGACCAAGTTGCCGGGGGTGTTGAAGCGTTCCGCAGCTTCGTATGCGGCTTTGTGAATCGCTTTCATGATGTAATGCAGGCGCTGGTCGACTTCCTCGCGGCTCCAACTCAGACGGAGGCTGTTCTGCGACATTTCCAGACCGGAGGTGGCAACACCGCCGGCATTCGCTGCCTTTCCAGGACCGTAAAGGATATGCGCGTCGAGAAAATGCTTGACACCTTCCGGTGTAGTTGGCATATTGGCGCCTTCGGAAACAGCATAGACCCCGTTTTTCAATAAATTCTGAGCGTCCTTGCCGTTGATTTCATTCTGAGTAGCCGAGGGGAAAGCGCAATCAGCTTTATGATCCCAGAGCGGATTATAATCCAAGCTGTTGTCAACCGGAATATAGTCTGCTCGTTTGAACTCTTCAGCATATTCTTTTATTCTGCCGCGACGGACATTCTTCAGATCCATTACCCAGGCAAGTTTCTTCCGATCGATGCCTTCGGGGTCATAGATATAACCGGCGGAATCGGACATGGTGAGAATCTTGGCGCCCAGATCGAGCAATTTTTCGATGGTGTATTGAGCGACATTCCCACTGCCGCTGACAAGGCAGGTCTTTCCTTCAATGGACTTGCCACGGGTGTTCAACATCTCAGCGGCAAAGTAAACTGCACCGTAACCGGTAGCTTCCGGACGAATCAGCGAGCCGCCCCAATTGAGACCCTTGCCGGTCAAAACTCCAACAAACTCATTCCTGATCCGTTTGTACTGCCCAAATAAAAAACCAATTTCCCGACCTCCGACACCAATATCACCAGCGGGAATATCGGTGAATTGACCGATATGACGGCAAAGTTCAGTCATGAAACTCTGGCAGAAATGCATTACTTCATTGTCACTCTTGCCTTTGGGGTCGAAATCGCTGCCGCCTTTACCGCCGCCCATCGGTAAAGTAGTCAGGCTGTTCTTAAAAACCTGTTCATAAGCGAGGAACTTGAGAATACCCAGGTTGACGGAAGGATGGAAACGGAGTCCGCCCTTATAGGGTCCGATGGCGCTGTTCATCTCGATGCGGAATCCACGATTAACGTGAATCTCGCCTTGATCATCCGTCCATGGTACACGGAACATGATAACCCGCTCCGGTTCGACAATCCGTTCGACAATCTTTGCGGCGCGGTACTCCGGATGGCGTTCGATAACTAAATCCAACGATTCAACTACTTCTTGCACTGCTTGATGGAATTCTGGTTCAGCGGGATTTTTCGCTTTGACCGAATCCATGATTTCTGAAACAAAACTGGACATGGAAATGCTCCTTTTGTAAGTATCGAAGTTGTTACTTAAAAATGATGTTGAGGCATTGTGCAAAAATGCTCATGTTTTTAATATACTATCTCTAGTCTACCGATTCTATCCCTACCTCTTAATTGGTCTCCCATGAGAAGTTATTCACATATTACAC
>CAZCRQ010000376.1:0-2518 GCA_964501095.1 uncultured bacterium
CGAAAACAAAGGTCTTGTAGCGCTTAGCCCCATTTATGGAGATAAAACCAGGATCTCGGTCGATATTGATCTGCCCGTTGATCGCGTCGTGAGCCTCTTCTGTCCAACCTGCGGGATCGATTTGCCCCGCTATGCGACCTGTGGCTGCGGATCTGATCTCACGGCGCTTTTTCTGACTCGCTATGCCAGTTTCAACGATTGTATCGGCGTCTGCAACCGTATCGGCTGCATCAACGCCCGTTTTGTCACCAATGGGGAGCTCATCTCTGAAGCCATGCTGGAGACGCTTTAATTGTTTTAACGAAGAGTCAAGGAGTAGGACTTGATATAGTGTATGGGATTGTAGGATTGCTTGGATTCCGCCAGATTGGGGATGTTCATGTCACTTTCTTTGTTGACATATAGGAATCCGCTGAAAAGTCTTTTGGCGCATTCATTGTCGAGAAACTGATACAGACCTTTAATTTCAGGATCGGCCTTTTCGAAATTCAATGAAGCAGTCGTTTTGCTCAATTGCGACCCGATACCGAAGGCGGAAATCCGTCCATCAATACGAATCTGAATCCCCTTCGATTCGAGCAAGGACATGTTCTTGAGTGTTGTGATCGCTGCGTTCTTCTCACAGGCCAGATTGTTCTCTTGGTCGACATCGCACCTGTGCTGCTCGCACCAGATCTCAAGAAATTGGAGGCATTCCTCAACATTCCCGGGAAGGATCCCTTCGACTTTAACCCTGTCTTTAAGAATGTACTCCCGTGAAAACTGGTGGATGAGGTTTCGTTTTTTGGAAAACCTGTTTCCTGTGAGATTAATCAGGTCCTCCGTAAGATAAATGTAATCCCCAAAACCTTCTTGTTCATCAAGGATAAAAATGGACTCCAATTCAGAGCAATCAAATTTTTCCAGATAATCCCCGGTGCATACCAGTATCGGTTGAATCCTGCTCTCCGGGCGATGTCGTGTAATTCGGATGGTGTGTAACATTTTTCTTTCGAGAGGGGGAGGATGAGGTGACGATTCTCCTGGCGATCTTCCGTTTGACCTGCAATGAAAAGTTCGCCGTTTTCAATGGTGTAATCCGCCTTGAACGCCTTGTAACTCCAAGAGATAATTGATGCCGGAGAATAGACGCTGAGGCTGTAGGGATGTCCGGAAAAGAACGGCTTCAGTATCGCGTAATCACAAACAGAAACAGGTTTAAAATTCATCGGTTTTGATTCATCAGCATCGGAATACAGGCGGACATCTCCTGGAAACCGGCCCGACGATAGACGTCAAACGAACCAGGCTCGGCAATGATCCCGATCCAGTGGAGCCCGTCGTCACGGAGACGTTCCAAGAGGGTTTGGAGGATCCTCAGGCCGATACCCCGATTTCGATATTCGCGTCGGACGGTCAAATCCTGAATATAGGCATCGCTGACACCGTCGCTGATCGCCCTCCCCATTCCCACGATATCATCTTCCTCCAAGGCAATCACAAAACAATGGCTTCCCGCAATCAATCTGGGGATTAGCTGTGGATTTTCATTATCGCCTGCCTGCCACCAACCCTGTGCCCGATAAAGATCGGTAATCTCCCGGATCTGTTTTTTTGTGGGAGTCCGGATGATAACCATATTTATCCGCTGGTTCAAATTCGTCATGATTTCCCTTCCACAATGGGAGCGTATTGATCCGAGGCTCGTTATGGCAGGCACTCCGGCTTTTACGCAAATATATGTCGCTGGCGTTTGGGTGTCAAGCCTGAGGTTCTTTATCCAGACCGTCGAAAGTAAAATGAAGACATGACGAAGGTCGCCGGGGGTATTCCTTCATTCAGAATTTGATATTTGGTGCATTCCAGAATGACGATTACATTCCGTCACGTCGCTTCCAGGCCTCCTGAAAGAGTCTCCAGATGGAGATCAATACGGCGAGGATAAAAAGGCCCAGCATAAAGGTGGGTGATGTGCTGAAGATTTGGTCAAGCCAATAACCGGCGTACAGAAAAAGAAAGGAGGCGATGGCGATGACGAAACCCCAGGCGCTCAAAAGCAGTGTTGAAGAATATGTCGTCATCGACAGATGCATTTTTGGTGTGATCAACATGACCATGCCTCCTTTTTTTCTTCCCGGCGCTTCTGATCTAGCTGACGATCAGCTTGATCGTATCGATGACCGGGGATGTGAACAGGGCTACAAAAAGGGTGTAGAGCGCAAAAGCCCCGACCGCCTCACCGGTGTATATCGACTTATATTTATGCTTTAAGGAAATGATGATGAGTCCACCCACTATCAGGCAGCCCAGCTGGAAATAAGGGAATCTGGAAACCCCCGTAGCGTTGAATTCAGCAAATCCAAAGGTGGCCGTCAGCAGAATGACCCCCGCTGCCACTGTTATTGTCGATAAGAATTTCTTCATAACCTTCCCTCCTTCCATTTTCATCGGATTGATCCATACCCGTTGCCTAGGTTAATGAAATATACGTGCCAATTCGTTAAAGTTGCGATACATATTTATATCAATTGAATATAAT
>CAZCRQ010000377.1:0-2506 GCA_964501095.1 uncultured bacterium
GTTTAAAATCTCTGTTCAGTTAGAATTTTCGAAATCTTATTTTGGACAGGTGTGTATTATACCACATACGTGGCAAAATGAGTGTCTTGTGCTTCAGAGCCAAGCCTGAGTTCCAAAAACCGAAGGCGCTTCCCCGATGCAACCAGTCAAACCACTCCCCAGCCCGCTTCGTCCGCCGTGGGCGCCAATGGAAGTCCAGACGAAAGGTTGGCTTAGTTCACATCTGGCCTTACAAGCCTCATCAAAGCGCTTGTATGCGTCGATTATACGGAGGGCATTTTGTTGCCTCACACTCATTAGTGGCTTCCTGTTATGCCATCAATCGTTGGCTGCCTGGCCGGAAAGCATCGACCAAGTGTTTGAAGTGATGGTTGGCGTTGTCGGCGTCAGAGGAATCCCAACCGAAGAGGGGGGGATCATCATCCTCGGCGATTACCTGTTGGAAAATTATGCCGAGCGAGTTCAACGAATCGACAGAAACGGCAATCTCCTCTGGAATCCGGAAGGAAACGGCATTCCTCTCTCCCCCGAAGCTGGAGGCTGGCGATATGAGACTTCAGGCTGTAAACTTCTTTCCGACGGGCGTAATGGGATTTACATCCTCTATTCATTGGATGATGCTCATAATGGGGAGCCCGGGGTAACGTTAGATAACATCTACCTCCAGCATTTTAACTCAAATGGTGAAAGAGAGTGGGAGGGAAACGGCTTGACACTCGACACTCTTCACGGTGACTTTGGCGCTAAAAGAACAGTAGATTTGTTGAGATTTCTTGATAACCAACTGGCAGCTTTTTGGGTTTCATATGATGATGTCGGACCCCGCACGTATGGACAAATAATTGATAGGGAAGGGAACAAGCTTTGGAATGAAAACGGGAAACTTGTACACAATGACCAAGCAAGTAAATGCGTAGCAGATGATACCAATGGTTTTTTCCTTTTCTCGGGAGATTGGATACAATATATCGATGGAAACGGTGATTCAGTATGGGATGGAGACGGAATCGCGAAGCCCTTTTTCACAAGCTGGACAACGCAATTGCCCGACGGTAATATTATGTTCTGCGGTTGTCAGAATTTTCGGGCTCGAAACTATTTCTTGAATATTATAGAACGAGAAGGAAGATTAAGATGGGAGGAATCACGGCAGCTCACTGATTCTCCTGATAGTCACCGAGATGGATCAATAGATTTGTTTTATAACAACCATGTTTTCTTTCAGGTGACCGATTCACGAAACGGTAATGAAAAGGCTTATGGGCAGATGCTCGACTTTGAGGGGAGCAAACTGTGGGGTGCGTCAGATGTCGACCTATTCCCAGTCTGGTTCGCTTCATATCCTGCGACTCCGATAATAAGTGGTAATTACATATATATAAAATCAATAGTATTTGAGGATTCCGCAGCCGATGCAGATCGCATAGAGAATGAAAAGATACAAAAAGTTGATGTTGATGGGAATCTGCTTTTCGGAGAAACCGGGCTCGAACTTAATCCGCCATTTCATAATAATTATCGAGGTCCGCTAATGCTGGATGGCTCGGGCGGTCTGATATACCCGGCGTTTAGATCCCGCAGGCTCTGCCTCTGGCGCATTCGGCCTAATGGAACTTTCGGCGCAGGGCAAGATAATTCGGTAAGAGACGGTCCAAATTTGAATGTGAACCGATCGCAAATGATTGTTTACCCAAATCCGACTAATTCACAGGTCACAATTCAAGCGCCTTGTCTTGGCATGGACATTCGATGGGAATTGTTCGATGCTTCAGGGCGTCTGATTCAAGGGGCTGTTACAGCGCTTGAAAACAACCCGATACAAGGATTGAAGTTGTCATTGGAAGGTCTGAACGCTGGCGCCTACCTGTTTCGTGTCAGAAACCGTTACAGCTCCCAGTCTCAGTTCATAATCCTCACCAAGTAAATTTTTCAGGAGAACACCATGAAGCGCACCTCAACTTTAGTGATTTGCCTATTGGCAACACTGCAATTCTCCCAACAAGCCGGAGTGACTGCACCCTTCGATTACGGCACGGTCGAGTACGAACAACCTGGCGGCACCATCACCTTTAATGCGCACAACAGCGGGGATGAATTCATCTGGTGGTTCGAAACAGACGACGGCTATGAGATCGTCAAGGGAGTTGACGGGTGGTTTTACTATGCCACACTCGATTCGTCGGGTGAATACACAGCGTCCACCCTCAAGGTCGGCATAGACGATCCTGTCGAAAACAATATTCCTCTGTACTTACAGCGATCCACCGCTCGACTTGCAGCTATCGAACAGATGATTCAAGATTTCGAGGATGAGTTGCTGTGGGGCGAAGAACCCGAACCAGTCATTCCTAAAGATGGAACAAATCGACCGTCGAGAATCGATGAAGTAACTGAAGTGACGCTCAAAGTTCTTCTTGTAGAATTCCAAGACGTTGATCATGAAGCTGTGTCAACACGCGAAAACATCCAAAATCGATTTTTTCAGCTAAATTATAATAGCGCGCTT
>CAZCRQ010000378.1:0-2506 GCA_964501095.1 uncultured bacterium
GTGCCCATTTAAATCTTCGTAGCGATTATAAATAATTGTACCTCCAATAGAAATCTGATCTGAAATAAAATAAGATATTTCTGGTTTAATTGAGTAGGTTAGAATTGTATAATCATACTTATTATATTCTTCATGTCCATAGTTTAGATTTAAATCACCACCGATTTCAATTGTACCTTTTCTTAATCCTGAAATAATATCTGGACCCTGTATTCTTGACTTATAATCCGAGTCTCGTGAAATTTCTTCTAATACCAACTGTTCCGTAAGCGAAGTTGTTTTATTCGGCTGGATGGTGACAGATTTAGCGGCGCTGCGGTAGCCTTCGAGTTTTAAAGAAAACTGATAATTACCGGGGGTCAGATTATCGACTCGGCTGGGGGTTTTAATTCCAGTCGGGCGATCATTGAGAACAATTTCCGCGCCGGCAGGAGTCGAGAGAACAAACAGCGAGCCCGGGATAGGTTTCATTTGAACCATAAACTTGAGTTTCTCGCCAGCTTTCAAGTCAATACGTTTTTCAAATGGTTCGCATCCTTCCAACTCCGCTCGAATGACATGTTCACCAGCAATAAGTTTCTGTTTTTCAAACGCTGTCCCTTTATATATGCCCAGAAATTCACCATCCAGATAGATATTGGTGTTATTTATCGAGGCAGTAATTTCGACCGCACCGTATTCACGCTCCAGGAAAACGCTGACCACCGCGGTTTCATCCGCCCGCAGACGGACTATTTGTTCGCTGGGCAGGTAACCAGGGAGATGGATAATTAGGGTTTTCTCAACGGGCGACAGATCTGTCCGCTCCAAGGGGGTTTTCCCGATCTCGGCGCCGTCGAGATAGACCGTCGCACCCGAAGGATCACTGCTGACACGTAATCCCGACACGGCTCTCCGCAGGGAAAATCGGTAGGTCATCACCGTATCTTTGACAACCTGGACAACAGTATCGAGCGGAGTCCAGTCAGCGCCGCCGTCGATTTGGAGGGTGTGGTCTCCGGTCGGTTGTTTTGTTAAAGTGAATGGTGTTTTATCCGGCAGACGAATGCCGTTGAATAATACAGAGCACCCAATGGGATTGGTCTCGAGACGCAAATCCCCGATGCCTTTGAGCGGTTCGCCAGTGACCTTCAGCCGCCAGACACGGCGTTTCTCGAAATTGTGACGGATGTCCTTGAGCGGGAGGTAACCGGACGCTGAAATGTCGATCAACTGCACTCCAGGCGTAAGAGTCACCCACCAGATTCCGGGCTCCTTCTCCTTAACTGAGCCCGGTTTAATCCCACGCGTGCTTCCAAACATCAATTTGGGTATGGTGCTCTCGACAATCAGAATGGAAACATCACGGAAACTGTTATCAAGGATAATGTGTTCCGATGGTAGCTCTTCATAGAACATCTCTTGGAGATGCTGGGCGAAAGTTAGGAGAGGAAAAGCGAGGAGGCAACCGGTAAGGAAGACAACGGAAAATGAGGGGCACTTCTTATAAGGTGCGCGCAGATATTGGGGTTCGCTGATATAGTTTAACATCTTATAAAATCTACCCTTATAAATAGGTGGCGGGTCTTTTACCCAGTACGAAATTGTCTCATAGAGTATAGTAAAAATGCCTTGAACATATTAAGGATATTTCACCGCTGTTACAAATAGGTAGATTGCATAAATTATAGGGAGCGTTGGGCACTATGAGGGTTTTGATTTCAGACTTTTATTCCATTACAATTATTACCAATCCAATTGTTTTCTAGAATATTAAACCGATGGATAAGGGATACCGATTCATTCACTGTAAAATGAGAAGAAAGGCGATAGAATGAATCAGCTTCTCGAATTTCTGAAAAACTCCAAAAAGAGTTTTGCGCAACTTCACCCGGCGAGGCAAGTCTTTCTAGGTTATTTATCCTATACGATTATCGGGGCTCTGCTTCTCTCCCTCCCTATTTCACAGAGCGGAAGTCCAGTAGGGGTGATCGATAATTTGTTTACAGCGACCTCTCACGCGCCTCCTTACTTTTAGTTATCGTGCTGATGGTAATTGGCGCCTCACCATCCGGCACCGGCGGCGGGATCAAATCGACTACGCTTTCCGCCGTGATCGGAGTTATGAACAGCGCCTTGCGAGGATCGAAACAGGTTACTTTTTGGGGTAAAGCGATCCCTGTTGAACGAGTTTGGATTGCCGTTGCCAGTCTCGGTTTTTACTTGTCGATGCTGCTGATCGGAACCTATCTTCTGGAAATGACTGAACCTTCCGCCTTCGATAAAAACCTCTTCGAAGCTGCCTCAGCGATTGGAACTGTAGGGCTAAGCACCGGCATCACCTCTGCACTTACCTTCTTTGGAAAAGTCATCATTATAATTCTGATGTTCAGCGGACGTTTGGGACCACTCACTTTCGGCATGGTGCTCTTTGGGAAAGATCATGTTGCAGAACCTGTATCTGACAGCGATTTAGCGGTGTGACAATGAGGGGTGAGGGGTGAGGGATGAGGGATGAGGGATGAGG